>JAGAQZ010000133.1 GCA_017622505.1 Lachnospiraceae bacterium | reverse complement strand
TATAAGCTGGCAAATTCAGACCGAAAGAAATTGGAAGTGGATCCGGAGTTGTATTCTGTTGTATCTAATGCAAGCGGTATTGCGTTAGAAGACATTACAATTGTTGCATATGAAGAACCGTTCTTCGTAGATAAAGAGTCTGCATTGACCGGTGTAGATTTTACTGATGTTTTACAGATTATTTTAATTATTATCATATTATTACTTCTGGCATATGTTGTAATTCGCAGCTTTAAGCGTGATAAGACTGAGGAAGAACAGCCGGAAGAACTTTCTGTGGAGAATTTGTTGCAGTCAATGCCTGCGGAACCTTTGGAGGATATTGAACTTGAAACGAAGTCTGAAACCAGAAAGATGATTGAGAAATTTGTAGAAGAAAATCCGGAAGCAGTTGCGAATCTGTTACGTAACTGGCTGAACGAAGATTGGGGGTAAGCCGTAATGAGAGGCGATGACAGAATATCAGGACTTCAAAAAGCGGCAATCCTACTGATTTCGTTGGGGCCGGAGAAGTCTGCTTTGATTTTTAAGCATTTAAAGGAAGAAGAAATTGAGGAACTAACACTTGAAATTGCGAATACAAGAAGTGTTACTCCTCAAATTAAAGAAACGATTATTAATGAATTTTATGAGGTTTGCCTTGCACAGCAGTATATTGCGGAAGGCGGTATCGGCTATGCAAAGGAACTTTTGGAGAAAGCACTTGGTGCAGACAAGGCTGTGGAAGTGCTCAATCGTCTGACTGCATCAATTCAGGTAAAACCTTTCGAATTTGTGCGTAAAACCGATGCCAGCCAGTTGTTGAGTTTTATTCAGGATGAACATCCTCAGACCATTGCATTGATTTTATCTTATTTGGGACCTTCACAATCCGCAATGATTGTTTCGGCCTTATCACCGGAACAACAGGTTGAGGTTGCGAAACGTATTGCAACTATGGACAGAACAAGTCCGGATGTCATCAAAGAGGTGGAAAAGATTCTCGAATCAAAGCTTGCAAACCTTGTAAATCAGGATTACACCATCATCGGTGGCGTGGACCATGTAGTAGAAATTTTGAATACGGTAGATCGCGGTACAGAGAAGCATATTATGGAAACATTGGAAATCGAAGATCCCGAGTTGGCGGACGAAATCCGAAAGAAAATGTTTGTATTCGAAGATATTTTACTTCTCGACGACCGTGCGATTCAGCGTGTGTTGCGTGATGTGGATAACAACGATTTGGCGATTGCGCTTAAGGGTGCCAATGAAGAGGTACAGGGGACTATTTTCCGAAATATGTCCCAGCGTCTTGCTGTTATGATTAAGGAAGATATGGAATTCATGGGGCCTGTTCGTATGAAGGACGTTGAAGAAGCACAGCAAAAAATCGTTAATACCATTCGTAAGTTGGAAGATGCCGGTGAAATTGTAATTTCTAGAGGTGGAGGTGACGAAGTCATTGTCTAGTAATTTCTTTAAATCTTCTGCGGTTGTGCAGGAGAGAGAAGTACGTATCATAAACAGCAATGATATTGTTGCCAAGAAGTTGGAGAATATTGCCCAATACGTTAAAGAAGACTCGGAAGGCACATTGGAAGGCGTTTTTTCGGAAGGCATAGGTTCTACGGAAGTGGCCGTGCTTTTAAAGGATGGCGAAGAAGTGACTTCTGATTTTGCAGAAGGAATTGCAGCTGCAGATGTAGGTAGCAAGGCAGATATGCAGATTACAAGCAAAATGGCCAGCGATATTGTGCAGAAAGCCAATGAAGAAGCGGAAGAAATCCTTTCGGCAGCAAGGAAGGAAGCTTTGGAAATTAAAAATGAAGCTTCCAAGGCGGGGCAGGAGCAGGGATATGCAGAGGGCCTTAAAAAAGGTGAAGCGGAACTTGCGCATAAGATGCAGGATTTGGACCGTATGAGAAAAGACCTTGAGGACGATTACCGTAATGTTGTGGAAGAACTGGAACCGAAGCTTGTAGATGCTATTACAGATGTTTATGAACATGTGCTTGGAATTGTTTTAGAAGAACACAGAGAGATACTTTTGCACCTTGTAAACACTACGTTGTTCCAGATGGAAGGTGTCAAAAAGTTTCTTTTACACGTATCAAAAGATGATTACCCTTATATTTCCATGCAGAAAAAGGGCCTTGTGGCCGGTACGGGCATTGCGGCGGAGAATGTTGAGGTTATAGAAGACTTTAGCATGAAAAAAGGGCAGTGTATTATTGAAACGGACGGAGCGATTTTTGATTGCGGTTTTAAAACCCAGATGGAAGAACTTCGTAAGCAGTTAAAAATTTTAAGTTATCAACAACAATAAGAAACATAGGGATTTTTAATGAGTACCATTAACTTGGATAAATATCAGCAGTTAAAACAGAAGAATTATTTTAAAAAGCTTGGAAGGGTAGTAAACGTAGTTGGTTTGACCATTGAGTCGGCAGGACCGGATGCTACCCTTGGTGATATCTGCTGTATTTATACGGAGGAAGATAAAAGTAACTCCATTATGGCGGAAGTGGTAGGCTTTAAAGATAACAAGACGTTGCTGATGCCCTTTGAAGTTACAAGCGGTATCGGTCTTGGTTGTCTTGTGGAAAATCAGGGCGCATCCTTAAAAGTACAGGTTGGTCCTTTTTTATTAGGACAGGTATTGGACGGACTCGGAAGGCCTTTGGACGGCAAGCCTTTTACGGGGGGCGCATCTTATAATGTTGAAGCACCGCCACCGGACCCTATGGCGAGAGAAATTATTTCGGAAGTATTACCTTTAGGCGTAAAAGCGGTAGACGGTTTGATTACTATAGGAAAAGGACAGCGTATCGGTATTTTTGCCGGTTCCGGTGTTGGTAAATCTACCCTGATGGGTATGTTTGCGAGAAATACCAAAGCGGATATTAACGTGATTGCGCTGATTGGCGAGCGTGGACGTGAAGTAAGGGAATTTATTGAGAATGACCTGGGTGAAGAGGGTATGAAACGTTCCGTGGTTGTGGTTGCGACTTCGGATAAACCGGCTTTGGAACGTAATAAAGCGGCTAAAACCGCAACTGCGATTGCAGAATATTTCCGTGACAGGGGGAAAGATGTTCTTCTTATGATGGACTCTTTGACACGTTTCTCTATGGCGCAACGTGAAATCGGTCTTGCCAGCGGGGAACCGCCTGTTACAAGAGGATATCCCCCCAGTGTTTATGCGGAAATGCCTAAGCTTTTGGAGCGCGCGGGAACCAATGAAAAAGGCTCTATTACCGGCTTGTATACCGTCTTGGTTGATGGTGATGATTTTAACGAACCGATTACGGATACGGCGCGTAGTATTTTGGACGGTCATATTATGTTGAATCGTAAGTTGGCACATAAGAATCATTACCCGGCGATTGATGTATTACAGTCGATTTCCAGATGTATGTCCATGATTACGGATAAAGAGCAGAAGCGTCTGGCGTCGCGAATCAAGAGCATTATGGCAACTTATAACGATGCAGAAGACTTAATCAATATTGGTGCATATAAAAAGGGCAGTAATCCGTCCATTGATGAATCGATTACATATATCCATAAGGTTAATAAATTCCTTTGCCAGATGACGGATGAGAAATATACTTATGAAGAAACTCAAGATCTGATGAAAGAACTTTTTGAATAGTATTATAAAAGAGGTAAACGATGTCAGTTTTTCGATTTCGTATGCAAAGTATTCTGGATATGAAAGCAAAGCTTGAAGAACAGGCTAAAATCGAATTTGCCCAAGCACAACAGAAACTCCTTGAAGAACAGGAGCTTCTTGCTCAGATTGTTAAGCGCAAAGAAGATTATATTGCTTATGGCGTTGAATTACGAAATAAAACCATAGATGTGCAGGAAATTTTGGATAACAAAAATGCAATTGAATATACGCAGGAATTAGAAAAAAAGCAGATATTGGCTGTAAATGTGGCGCAAAAGGCGGTGGATGCTGCATCTCGCAAGATGATGGATGCCATAACTCAGACCAGAACTTATGAGAAGTTAAAAGAGCACGCTTTTGAGGAGTTTTTACAGGAAGAGAATCGTGCGGAAAGTAAGGAAATTGATCAGTTGAACAGTTATCGTTCGGCAAGAAATGTCCAATAAAAGGAGTATTTTATGGCAACTCGTGATGAGAACAGACAAGAGAAAATAGAACGCGACCGAATTAAAGCAGAACGCAAGAAACTGGAAGCGGAGAAGAAAAAACAGAAAAAAGAAGTAAAACGTCGTGCAAAGGAACTGGCGGCACAAGAGGCGGAATTGGATTCCGAATCTTCCGGCAGTGGTGTTGCTGTGTTTTTCGTTACTCTTTTATTGGTGGTTATTTGGATTGGAATTACCATTCTTTTGATTAAATTGGATGTGGCGGGAATTGGCACTAATATTGCGGCGCCTTTGCTGAAAGATATTCCTGTGCTGAATAAAATTTTGCCGGCAGATACGATTACGGAGACTGATGATACGGAGAGCTACTACGGATACAGCAGTTTGAAGGATGCGGTGAATCAGATTAAGGTATACGAGTCGCAAATTGACAGCCAGATTGAGACCATTGAGGCTTATGAAGCGCAGATTGCCGCTTTGACGGAAGAAGTAAGGCGTTTGGAAACTTTTGAAGATAATCAGGTGGAATTCCAGCGCATTAAAACAGAATTTTACGAGGAAGTTATTTATAGTGAGAACGGCCCCGGCGTAAATGCTTATATTGAATATTATGAGAGTATGGACCCTGAGACTGCGGAGTTGATTTATCAGCAGGTGGTACAGCAGGAAGTGTATGATGCAGAAATTGAAGAGTATGCCCAAGCCTATTCGGAGATGAAGCCGAAAGAGGCTGCAGGGATTTTTGAGGCTATGACGGATGACTTAGAACTGGCGGCTAAAATTTTAGGCGCAATGCAACCGGATGACCGCGGTAAAATCTTAGGTGTTATGGACCCTGAAGTAGCAGCAAGAATTACAAAAATTATGGAGCCTGAGAGTTAAGAAAAAAGTGATTTTGGCCGATATAATATGTGATTGCACATAAGGTATTTGTTAAAATACTTCAAAATATGTGACGAACCTTGAAAAATTCATAAGGAAGGAGGAGTTTGGATGACCAGTGCAACAGTAACACAGCTGGGAGAAATGATTGCCAATATCAGTAATAATATGGGCAATATGGATTCGCAAAACGGTGAGTTTGCAGGAATTTTTCAGACGGCAGCGGAGAAATCCGATGGGATGGAAATTCAGCAGGCACCTACCACGAAAACTTCTGTAACGGAAAAGCCTATGAACATCTCTAAGAAGGCAGATGATTTGAAGCAACCCGTACAAGAAGAGCAGGCGGTTGAATCACAAGATGTTGAAAATGCAGAAAAAGAACTGGAAGCGGCGGCAGAAGAACTTAAAAGGGAAATTGCTGATAAACTTGACATTTCTGTAGAAGAGTTGGAAACAGTAATGGAAACGTTAGGTTTGACAGACGCATCTTTATTTACACAGGAAGGTATGACTGCTTTGGTAATGGAAATTCAACAGATTTCCACACCGGTAGAATTGCTTACCAATGCAGATGCATATCAGACTTTACAGGATCTGACAGCAATTGCAGAGGAACTTCTTGGTAATGTAAAAGAAGAACTTCAGTTAACAGACGCGCAGATGCAGAAAGCACTTGGACAGTTTGCAGAAAATGAAATGGCTTCACAGGAGGTAGTTGCTGATGAAGTGACACTTCAGGAAACAGATTCAAAAGAACCTGATGAAGATATTCAGCAGAGTACTGAAAAAGAAAGTAATACAAATGATGCAAACGAAACAGCTGTAAATGAAACAACCGTAAAAGAAACAACCGAATTGACCAACAAAGAAAACCATGCAGGAAACAACGGACACGAACAGCAGGCGGAAAACGGTCAGGTAGCATCGGAGAATTCATTCCAGCTAAATAACACACAGACAGTAAATCAGACTACTACAGATTTTAGCCAGAATATTACAGGAAACAATCTTAGTACGCAAGAGATTTACGATCAAATCGGGGAATATATTAAAACCAACATCAAACCCGGAATTTCCGAGGTGGAGATGCAGTTAAATCCCGAAAACCTTGGTACACTTCACATTCACTTAAGTTCTAAGCAAGGTAATGTTACCGCACAGCTTACGGTACAGAATGAATTGGTTAAAGCTGCTTTGGAAGTACAGCTGATTCAGTTGAAAGAAAACTTTGCGGAACAAGGTATTAAAGTTGATGCTGTAGAAGTAACCGTTGAAAGCCACGCTTTTAACCAGAATATGCAGCAGAGCAATGAAGAGAATGCGCAGGCACAGGCCGAGGCAAAAAGAAGTTCAACACGCAGTATTAATTTGAACGGTGATTGGACGGAAGAAGAGTTGACAGAAGAAGAGCAACTCGTAGCAGAAATGATGGAAGCAGACGGAAATACAGTAGATTTTAAGGCATAGGAGGAACGACATATGAGTTTAGCAGCACCTTTTGTAGATGGAGAATTGGTAACAAATACATCTCAAATCGCAAAAAAAGAAACGAAAACATCGGCATCCGCAAACTCAATGGATAAAGAAGCGTTTTTACAGTTATTGGTAGCGCAGATGAAATATCAGGATCCCCTTCAGCCGACTTCGAATACTGAATATATTTCTCAGTATGCAACCTTCTCTGAATTAGAGCAGATGCAGAATATGAGTGCTAATATGACACTTTCAAGAGCATCTGAAATGGTTGGTAAAGAAGTAATCGTAGAAAGCACTTCCGATTCCGGAAAGACAACTACGGTACAGGGTCAGGTAGAATCCGTAAGTTACCAAGGTAACAAAGCATATGTAAGCATCGACGGTACACTTTATTCCGTAGATGATGTTGTACAGATTGTAGATGATGAATACCAGGCAGGGGTTGAAGCGATTTCGACCATTAACAAAGAACTTGAAAAGCTTCCGAAGATTGAACAGGTAACCTTAAATGACGCAACCTCAATTCTTAACATTTATAATACATATGCTACCATGACAGATTATCAGGTAGAAATGCTTGGTGAAGAAAAAGAAAAAGTGATTAGCGAATATGTAAATAAGTTAAATGAACTTCTTGCAGCAGCAGAAGAAGCTGCAAAGAACGAAGCAGCTAAGAATGAAAATAAAGGTGACGCAGAAGAAGGTACTGAAAATGCGGAGGGAACCGTAACCGAATAATTCCAAGGAGGGATGAGGATGAAGATTGAAAACAGTCAATTCCTTTCAAACCTACAGGTAAGCGGACAACTTCCCGTAAATAAAACAATTCCGAGGCAACAAATCGGAACGGGATTATCATTCCAAGAGGTTTTGAGCCGGACAACGGAACAGAATCAGGTCACGGAACTGAAATTTTCCAAACATGCGGCCGGCAGATTAATTGAACGAAATATTGAATTATCTGAAACGCAGATGGAACGATTACAGGAAGGTGCTAGAAATGCAGGTCAGAAAGGCATCAAAGACTCTCTGGTAATTGTAGATGAATTAGCTTTTATCGTGAATGTGCCGAATAAAACGGTGGTCACGGCATTAGATCAGACAGAAGCCAGAGGAAACATTTTTACAAATATTGACGGAGCAGTAATTGCATAGCCGGACCTTACAAGGAGGCTAACGTTTCTGACTGACAGAGGAAACGAAAACGTCAAAATAACGATTGGGAGGTCAAATATTATGATGAGAGCATTATATTCTGGTGTAGCAGGTTTAAAGACCCACCAGATTAAGATGGACGTTATTGGTAACAACATTGCAAACGTAAATACAACTGCATACAAATCTCAGTCTATTACATTTAGTGAATTAATGTATCAGACAACACAGGCTGCTTCAGGACCGAATGAAACAACCGGTACCGCAGGTGTGAATGCAAAGCAGATCGGTCTTGGTGTTACAAGTGGTGCGATTTCTACAGCAATCACAACAGCAGGTGCAACACAGACAACTGGTAATCCTTTTGATATTAGAATTACCGGCGATTCCTTCTTCATTGTGAATGATGGTATGAATAACTATTTTACAAGAGATGGTTCGTTCTATGTGGATGCAGCAGGTAACCTTGCTATGACAGCAAACGGTTATAACGTTATGGGTTGGGGTGTAGATCCTGCAACACAGACAATCAAGCAGGATATTGTTGAACCTTTGAGAATTATGAGTGCCGACAATTTAACATATCCCCCTGAGGCAACAACCAAGGCTTACGTTTCAGGTATTCTTGACAAGAACGATACCAATGCAGCATCTGCGGACGGTAAGGTAATCAGCGTAAGTATTTACGATGGTTTGGGATATTCTTATACAGCGAAATTTGCAATTAAGAACTTGGAAGAAGAAGGACAGTATACTGTTGAATTAACAGATATTCTTGATGGTGCTACGAATGAGTCTCTGGTAGACCGTTATAATCTTGGTAGCATCAAGGATCTTGCAACATTTGGTCAGGAAAAGGTTTTGGAAGAAACTACATTGGCATCTTTGCTTGATGAAGTAACTTATGATCCTACCGGTGATGGTACATATTATAAAAAGTCCGGTCTTTCTGAAACGTTCTCTGATTATGATGCTAAGAGAGTAAGCGGTATTACATATTCTGTTCCGGATACTGTTGCAGCTGATTCTACATATGCGGCAGGAGATAAGATTGTATTAAATGGTGAAGGTACTATTTCCAAAGATGATTTGGAAGAGGCATTTGATTTAATTTATGTTACGGACGCAACAAATGGAAACTATTATTACTATACTGACGAAAACGGCAATGCCGTAACTTTGAATAATGATTCTGATGCGGCGGCTTGGGCAAAGGCACTTGGTAAAGACGGACTTCAGAATTTCCAGGCTAATATGGATGCAGATGGTAATGTATCATTTTCTTTTACACAAGAATTTACTGTTGAAGGAAATACAACCTATGACGGAACGAATTTCGTAAAAGAAATTACCATTGAAGAAGCATATGGTGTTGATACAACAAAGCCGAATACTACCTATGAATTTATGGTAGCACCCGATGGCCAGGCGCAAATTACATCTACAACCATTCTTTCCGGTAATACATTGATTTATGATACCGCAACCGGTGAGTTTAAGTCTATTAACGGCGCAGATACTGCAGTGCTTGATTTTGCGGCAAATACAGTTGATATTCTCGGTAATCCTGTAGATTTGACACATTTTAGTGATGTTTCTATTGATTGGACTGCATCATCAATGTTCAACAACAATAAGACATCTACAATTGGTATGGTTTCCGGTGATAAGCAGGGTCTTGGTTCCGGACGTAAACTTGGTGAATTATCAGGCGTGTCTATCCAGAATAACGGTATGATTTATGCATCTTATGACAATGGACAGACAAGACTTCTGGGACAGATTGCGGTAGCATCTTTCTCTAATGCTTCCGGCTTACAGAAAGAAGGCGAGAATCTTTACAGTGCAACCTTGAACTCCGGCGAATTCGACGGAATTGGTGTGGATGTAACCGCAGGTGGCGGATACATGTCAACCGGTGTTTTGGAAATGAGTAACGTTGACCTTTCTGCTGAATTTACAGAGATGATTACAACACAACGTGGTTTCCAGGCAAACAGCCGTATTATTACAGTTTCTGATACATTACTTGAAGAACTTGTAAATCTTAAGAGATAATTAAATTTTTTATCCAGAGGGCTATTTTTCATAGTCCTCTGGTTGTTTATTATTATAAAATATGATATACTAGATATAGTAGTTGAGAGACCTATAAATAAGAATAATTTGTAGGCTTTTTCGTGTTGTATGGGTTAGTTTTGGTAATGTGTGGAAGCGGGGACGAAATATGATTGAATTGACAAGATTAAATGGTGCCAAAATCCTTGTAAATGACCAGTTAATCGAGGTTGTGGAAGAAACGCCCGATACGGTTATTTCTTTGGTTACGGGAAAGAAAATAATTGTAAAAGAAAGTAGACAAGACGTGAAAAATTTAGTAAAATCGTATAGAAAGGATATTTTTGCAAATTGATGCGAAATGAGTGGTGAGTAGCAGTGGATTTGGCTTCGATTATTGGACTCGTTGTTGCCATGGCCATGATGTTATTGGGTATCATGACAGGTGATGATGGTGTCGCCGGAATTAAATATTTTTGGGATTTCAAGTCTGTACTGATTACCTTTGGTGGAGCCTTTTTCAGTGTAATGGCTTCTTATTCCATGAAAGACTACATAGCAGGATTAAAAAGCTTTCTTTTGATTTTTAAATCATCGACGCAGAATATTCCGGAAATGATTACAAAGATTATTGATTTGTCCAATGTTGCCCGTAAGGAAGGACTCCTTTCTTTGGAAGAAGTGGCAAGTGAGTTGGATGATGAATTTTTAAAAAAGGGTATTTTACTTATAGTGGATGGAACAGATCCTGAACTCGTACGAGCAATTTTGGAAACGGAATTGATTAGTACGGAAGAACGTCATAAGAAGAAAATTAATTTCTGGCAGGATGTTGGTTCCATGGGACCGGCCTGGGGTATGATTGGTACCCTGATAGGTCTTATTCTGATGTTACAGAATATGTCAGATGCTTCTGCAATCGGACCTGCAATGTCAGTTGCTTTGGTAACCACATTTTATGGTTCTGTGCTTGCAAACTGGATTTGTGCACCGGTTGCAAATAAGTTAAAAGCTTATAATGCTGATGAAATTATGCTGAAAGAAATTATGATAGAAGGTCTTTTATCGATTCAGGCGGGAGAAAATCCCCGTGTCATTGAAGAAAAGTTAAAATCCTTCCTTGCACCTACTGAGCGTATGAATGCAGCAGAAGAGGGAGGTGAGTAAGATGGCAAAACAGCGTAAAGCGGAAGAACCGGCACCCGGGTCTCCGGCTTGGATGGCGACGTTTAGTGATCTTATGAACCTGCTATTATGTTTCTTTGTTTTGTTGTTTTCGATGTCAACTGTGGATGCGCAGAAGTTTGAACTGGTAGCGGCATCGTTTTCGGATACGTTTAGTATTTTTTCAAACGGCGGACAGGCGGTTGGAGAAGGGATGTTGATTAGCAATGGTGTCAGTCAGTTGAATGAGTTGGATGATTATCTTCACAGCGTAGGCCGACCGAATGATACAGACCAGACTATTACCGATGCATTGGATGAATTAGAGGCGCAGAAGTTGGCGGAATCCGAGGCTTTGGCAGAGAAAGTGGAAGAGGCTTTAGCGGAAAGCGGATTAGATGATGAAATCGGTGTCACTTTTAATTCCCAATATGTGCAGCTTACTTTAAATGGTTCTCTTTTATTTGATTCCGGTGAGGCACAGTTGAAAGAAGAGTCTATGACTGTTATGTCACAGATTGCTAAGATATTAGACCGATATGCAGAAGGAATTATTGAAGTAGAAGGTCATACGGATAACGTGCCTATGAATGGTTTTAAATATTCGAATAACGAAGAATTGAGTAGTGCGCGTGCGATTTCAGTTTTTCATTATTTGATGGAGAATACAACCATTGATCCTGCGCGTGTTAAATATTCCGGTCGCGGAGAGTATGTACCCATTGCAGACAATTCTACTCCGGAAGGAAGAGCATTAAACAGAAGAGTAGAAATTAAGATATATAATACATTAAGTTCCTATTAGGTTTGGGAACGGAGGATGATTCATGAAGAAGAATTTTATCTCAATTTTAATTTTGGGTTGTACATTAATTAACATAGTATTGAGTGCGATTACCATGTTTAGTGTAGTAAGTACAAATCAGAAGACTGCGTCAATTGTAACAGAAGTAGCGCAGATTCTTGATATTGAACTTGGTGGTACTGAAGCGGAGGAAAAGGAAAATGATATTCCTATCGAGAATATTGTTACTTATTCCATTTCCGAAGAGATGATGGTGGAGTTGAAACCGAGTGCTGACGGCACACGTCATTTCTGTTCGGTAACTGTATTCTTCTCTATGGATTCTAAACATAAGGATTATAAGAAATACGGTGCTACAATCGGCGAAAACGAGCTGATTTTAAAGAGCATCATTGGTGAAGTATTTCAGCAATATACGATGGATGAAGCCAGAGCAAATCAAGATGAAATCAGTGCAGAAATTTTGAAAAAAGTCCAAGCGAAATATGGTGATTCTGATTTTATATTTGATGTATCATTCAGCGATATTATGTTCCAGTAAGTCCGGAACGGTCCTTGGGACGATAAAAACAAGGAAAGACAGGAGGTGGACTTGTGGCTGACGTACTCTCGCAAAGCGAAATAGACAATCTACTAAAAGCATTGAACAGCGGTGAGATTGATGTTGATGAGATTAAAGATCAGTCCGCGGAATTGCAGGTTAAGAATTATGATTTTAAGCGTCCTGCCAAGTTTTCCAAAGAACATCTTCGAACCCTGGAACTTATATTTGAACATTACGGTCGTTTATTATCAACAAACCTTCCGGTATATTTAAGAAAAAATGTGCAGGTTAATGTGGCGAGTTCGGAAACGGTAACTTTTTCGGAATTCTCCAACGCCCTTGCTAATCCGGTTATTCTGGCGGTTGTTAATTTCAGGCCATTGCCCGGTGATATTATCATCGAAATGACTGAGAATTTAGGATACGCTATTGTTGACCGAATGTTAGGCGGTAAAGGAACTGCCCTCGAGAAAACCAGAGATTTTTCGGAAATAGAGTTATCTATTCTTGATAAGATTATGGTTATATGTATGCAATTGCTTCGCGAACCATGGAAGAATGTAGTTGAGGTTAACCCGGTATTGGAAAGAATCGAGACCAATCCTCAGTTCGCGCAGATTATTGCACCAAATGAAATGATTGCGATTGTTACCCTTAATATCAAAATCGGTGATGTGGAAGGATTTATGAATATTTCACTTCCGTACATTACACTTGAGGATATCATCGACAATTTGAATACGAAATTCTGGTTCTCAACTATGACCAGGGATTCGGATGAAACTTATGACGAATATCTACAGAGTATGTTAAAACATGTAGATGTTCCTGTGAAAGCCCTTTTAGGTCGCAGTATGGTTACGGTAAATGATTTTGCCGGCTTACAGGTGGGCGACATTATCCGATTGGATACAAACGTAGACAGTTCCTTAGAGGTCTATGTTGGAAATATCAAAAAATTTA
Source organism: Lachnospiraceae bacterium (assembly GCA_017622505.1). Taxonomy (GTDB): domain Bacteria; phylum Bacillota; class Clostridia; order Lachnospirales; family Lachnospiraceae; genus UBA3766. Next base: position 63,769 of record JAGAQZ010000133.1, on the reverse strand, counting down.
CGGCAGTTGCAGGTGAGAGCAATGAGAAATATGCTCTTAAAGTAACTTCTGTAATAAGAGAGGAGGAATAATCAGTGGACGGAATTTTATCTCAGGATGAAATCAATGCGTTGCTAAACGGAATGGATTTATCCGATAGTGGTTCGTCTGATGCAGATACGAAATCTACGGAAATAGATCAAAGTATTTTAAGCGACATCGAAAAAGACGCCATTGGTGAAGTTGCCAACATTAGTATGGGTACTTCCGCAACCACGCTTTTTTCCTTGGTAAACAGAAAAGTAAATATTACAACCCCGGTTGTTAGTTTGGCAACTTGGGATACCTTGATTGATGATTATGAAAAGCCTTGTGTATTTATTCAAATTAAGTACACAGAGGGCTTGGATGGGTCAAATATTTTAATTTTAAAAGAGCAGGATGTTAAGATTATCACAGACCTTATGATGGGTGGTGACGGTACTAACACAGACGGTGAATTAGGGGAGTTGCATTTGAGTGCTATTTCAGAAGCGATGAACCAGATGATGGGATCTTCCGCAACTTCATTGTCTTCCATGCTTGGTAAAATGATTGATATCAGCCCGCCACAAGCCAGTCTGATCAACTTAAATGAATTTAAAAATGCAGAGGATATTGCAGGCTTTTTAACAGATACTTTTGTACGAATTGGTTTTAGAATGCAGATTGGAGATTTGGTAGACAGTACAATCTTACAGTTGTATCCTATTGAATTTGCAAGATCTTTATATGAGACTTTTATCGATCAGCAGATGGGTGGAATGGCAGAAGAACCGGTGAAAGAAGAGGCACCGGCACCTGCGCCCGCGCCGATACCGGAGCCGGCACCTATGCCGATACCGGAACCGCAGCCCATGCCTATGCCACAGCCTGATATGAGTGCATATCAGCAACCACAGATGGGAATGCCGATGTACCAGCAGCCGATGATGCCACAGATGGGAATGCCGATGTATCAGCAGCCGATGATGCCACAAATGGCACCGGTAAATGTACAACCGGCACAGTTCCAGACCTTCTCGGCACAGGCACCACAGCCTGTTTCACAAGAAAATATGGGCTTGATTATGGATGTTCCTCTGGAAGTAACCGTTGAACTTGGTCGTACCAAGAAATCAATTGCGGAAATTCTGGATTTTGCACCCGGAACAATCATAGAATTAGATAAGATTGCAGGCGAACCGATTGATGTTTTGGTAAACGGAAAGTTCGTTGCAAAGGGTGAAGTAGTAGTAATTGAAGAAAACTTCGGTATTCGTGTTACAGAAATTATAAAATAGTCTGATAGGGAGAAAAAACTATGGGAAAAAACATTTTAATCGTTGATGATGCGGCTTTCATGCGTATGATGATTAAGGACATTCTTACAAAGAATGGTTACACAGTTGCAGGGGAAGCTGAAAACGGCGCTAAAGCTGTTGAAAAGTATAATGAATTAAAGCCTGACTTGGTATTGATGGATATCACAATGCCCGAAAAGGACGGTATTCAGGCATTAAAGGAAATCAAGGCTGCAGATGCAGGCGCACACGTAATTATGTGTTCAGCTATGGGTCAGCAGGCTATGGTTATTGAGTCTATTCAGTCCGGTGCGAAAGACTTTATCGTTAAGCCTTTCCAGGCAGACCGTGTTATTGAGGCAGTTAAGAAAGTAGTTGGATAAAATGTTATTAGCATTGGATAGTAGCAACGGAATTAACAGTTTTGCACAGTTTCTCACCGTGTTGATTATATTTATCGGTGTTTTGGCACTGACATATTTTACAACACGTTGGGTAGCGTCTTACCAGAAGGGTAAGATGATGTCAGGGAACATTCAGGTATTGGAAACGCTTAAGATTACGCAGAATAAGTATCTTCAGATTGTGCGTGTGGGAGAGCATTACTATGCCATTGCCATCGGTAAGGATACGATTACTTTACTTGGAGAATTGAAAGAAGATGAAATTCATATCTCTGAAGATATGGGTATGATGCCTAAAATGGATTTTAAGCAACTGTTAGAAAATGCTAAAAATATGAAATTAAAGAAATAGGCGATTGGACTATGAAGATTACTAAATTCAAAAGACAAATCGTAAAAATAATATGCCTGCTGTTTATAGTAGGCATATTGTGTATTTCTGCAGAAACAACGGTTCATGCGGCAGAAGTAGGCGATTTGCCGGAAGTTACAACTGAAACACCGGAAATTCCGGAAGTACCGGACCCTGACGGACAGGCTTCTTTGCAAATTACGTTGGATGAAGACAATGGTTCTATAAATGGTGCTTTAAGAATATTGATTATTCTTACTTTGATTTCGTTCCTGCCGGCAGCATTGATAATGCTGACATCTTTTACAAGAATTATTATTGTCATGCATTTTACGAGAGCTGCGCTGGGTACGCAAACGGCACCACCTAATCAGGTGTTAATCGGAATTGCCATATTCCTTACAATTTTCATTATGGGGCCGATTTTTACGGAAATTAATGAAACTGCAATTAAACCTTTGGATGAAGGCTTAATTACAACAGAAGAAGCTTTGGAAATCGGTATGGAGCCCTTACGAGAATTTATGTATGCACAGACACAAAGCAAAGATGTTAGTGTCTTTATGGAGATTTCGGGCAATGAATGGGACGGAACACCGGAAGGCGTACCTACATCGGTATTAATTCCCAGTTTTATTGTGAGTGAGCTGAGAACATCCTTTATTATTGGGTTCTTGATTTACATACCTTTTATTGTAATTGATATGGTTGTAGCGTCTGTACTTATGAGTATGGGTATGATGATGTTACCGCCGACTACTATTTCCATGCCGTTTAAAATTCTCTTGTTTGTGCTTGCAGATGGTTGGAATTTGGTTATTGTGAATTTGGTTAAAACATTCCTCTGATAAAGTTTATTTTTATATTTTAACAGAGAAAATAAATGAAATATTTGGAAATAGACATCCAAAAGAAAGGGGCAAAAGGCATGACAACAGCAGAAGTTATCACGATAGCGAAAGATGCTTTATATACGATCATTATCACAGCAACGCCTATTTTGCTCATTTCTTTGGTTATTGGTCTCGTAATCAGTATTTTTCAAACTGTAACCTCTATTCAAGAGCAGACTATGACTTTTGTTCCAAAAATCATTGGTATTTTTTTGGGATTAATGCTTCTTGGTGGCTGGATGCTTGAAAATATGGTTACATATATGGAAAATCTTTGGTCTAATTTCAGTTTGTACATAAGGTAATGCTATGGTAGATTTTACTTTCCCGATAGAAGAACTGGAATATTTTTTGCTGATTATGACAAGGGTAACATGTTTTATTTATATTGCCCCGTTTTTTTCAATGCAGAATACACCCAATAGAGTAAAAATCGGTTTGGGATTTTTTATTTCCATATTGTTATATTATATGACGGAACCCCATGTTTATCCGGTTTTTGATACAGTTTGGGATATGGCGACGGTTATTTTAAAAGAAGCGGCAGCCGGTTTGTTAATTGGCTTAGGTGCTAATTTATGTTCCAGCATAGTCTTGTTTGCAGGTCGTGTAATTGATATGGAAATGGGTTTTGCCATGGCAAACCAGATGGACCCTACAACAAGGGAAAATGCGACATTAACCGGTGTGTATTATCAGAATATGGTTATGCTTCTGATGATTATAACGGGTATGTATCAGTATTTTATTAGTGCATTGGCAGAGACATTTATTTTAATACCTGTAGGACAAGTAAACTTTAATTTTGACCATATATTATCCACATTTGTTCAGTTTCTGGGGGACTATATGATTATCGGTATGAAGATATGTCTTCCGGTATTCTGTACCATTATGTTATTAAATGCAATTTTGGGTATATTGGCAAAGGTTGCACCACAGATGAATATGTTTGCGGTAGGTATCCAACTTAAGGTGTTTACCGGTTTGTCGGTATTGTTTCTGACGGTTGCCTTGCTTCCGGATGCGGCAAATATGATTTTTACTCAGATGAAAAGAATGGTAGTGGCCTTTGTGGAGGGAATGATGTAATGCTTTCCTATGAATTACAGCTATTTGCAAAAGATGGCCCGGGTGGCGAGAAGACAGAAGACGCCACACCAAAAAAATTAAGAGATGCGCGAAAAGAAGGTCAGGTAGCCAAGAGTAAGGAATTAGGGCTTGGTATCGGACTTCTTGTGATGTTTTTAATGCTGAAATTAATGGTAGGAATGCTTGGAACTCAGTTTATGGATTCCTTTACTTTGGTATATAATCAAATTCCTGATTTTACAAGTCTCGTTGCGGGTAATATTTCGGTTTGGGATTATATGATTTTATTTCGGGAAATTATGATACAGGTGCTCCTTATGATGTTACCTTTTATGGGGGTTGCGCTGGTAGCCGGTATTATCATTGAAGTTTATCAGGTAAGGTGGGAACCCACCACCAAACCATTACAACCGAAATTGAGTAAAATGAATCCGATTAACGGTTTTAAAAAGTTTTTTTCTTTAAATGCGCTAATCGAGTTACTGAAGGCAATTTTAAAAATAACGCTAATTATTTGGGTTGCGTATTCTACATTAAAAAAAGAGTGGGATAATTTATTTATTTTATACGAAATGCCTATTGAGCAGGCGATTGCTTTGATGGGTGATATTGTAATTGGTCTTGGAATAAAAATTTCTTTGATTTATCTTATTATTGCTTTTGCGGATTTGTTTTACCAGAAGTGGAAGTTTAAAGAAGATATGAAGATGACCAAACAGGAAGTAAAAGACGAGTATAAGCAGGCAGAAGGTGATCCTAAGATTAAGGGAAAGATTCGTCAGCGTATGATGCAGGCTTCCCAGCGAAGAATGATGCAGGATTTGCCGAAAGCGGATGTTGTCATTACAAACCCGACGCATTTTGCCGTAGCCATTAAATATGATGCTGATTTATATGATGCCCCCTATGTAGTTGCGAAAGGAAGTGACCATTTGGCAGCAAAAATTAAAGAGGTGGCCAAAGAAAACAAGGTTGAGATTGTAGAAAATAAACCTTTAGCGCGTATGCTTTACTATAATGTGGAACTCGGCTCGGTTATTCCGCCTGAGTTGTATCGTGCGGTTGCGGATATTCTTGCGATGGTTTACAAGATGCAGGGTAAAATCTGATTTAAAAGATTTCTTGATAGCTTTTTGTATAGTATTTTACAATTGTTCGTATGAAATTATAAAACACAAAATTGATGAAAGAAGGAGGTGCAATACATGAAAAAAGCGGATATTGGCGTGGCATTGTATTTGCTGGCTGCGATTGTCATGTTGATTGTACCTTTACCGGCATGGATGTTGGATATTTTAATGACATTCAATATTTCGGTTTCCTTTATTATTTTGTTTGGTTGTATGTTTGCCAAGGAAGTATTGGAGATGTCCTTCTTCCCGACGATTTTACTTTTTACAACCATTTTTAGAATTGCATTGAATGTTTCTTCGACCAGATTGATTTTATCTACAGGTGATGCCGGAAACGTTGTATCTACATTCGGTGGATTCGTAGGTGCGGGTAATTTGGTTATCGGTGTTGTAATTTTTATCATTCTGATCCTGGTTCAGTTTATGGTTATTAACAAGGGCTCTGAACGTGTTGCTGAAGTAACGGCACGTTTTACCTTGGATGCTATGCCCGGTAAGCAGATGGCGATTGATGCAGACTTAAATACAGGTGCAATTACTGATGAAGAAGCAAAAGCAAGACGAGATAAAATCCAGGAAGAAGCCAGCTTTTTTGGTTCTATGGATGGTGCTGTTAAGTACGTAAAAGGAGATGCTACCGCGGGCTTGATTATTACGGCCGTTAATATCGTTGGTGGTATTTTGACCGGTATGTTAATGCAGGGAATGGATATTATGAGTGCCTTGGAGCATTATACCATTCTTACTATTGGCGATGGTCTTGTAAGCCAGATTCCTTCCTTGATGATTTCTTTGGCGACCGGTATTTTAGTTACTAAGGGCTCTAAGGATGCAGACTTTGGTAATGTACTTGTTAAACAGCTTTTTGGTGTACCTAAAGTTATGTATTTAGTTGGTGCGACCATTATGGCGTTGGGTATTTTAACACCTTTAAATTTGCTTTTATACGTTGCCTTTGGCGCGATGTTTATCATTACAGGTCGTATGATGGCAAATTCAATTGAAACAGCAGCAATCGAAGGAGAAGTGGACCAGGAGGAAGTGGCGGCATCCGAGATTCGAAAACCGGAGAATGTCAATTCGCTTTTACAGGTGGATCCAATCGAATTGGAATTTGGTTATGGTATTATTCCGCTTGCTGACGTGAACCAGGGCGGTGACTTATTGGATCGTGTTGTTATGATTCGTCGTCAGATTGCGTTGGAACTTGGTACGGTTGTGCCGATTATTCGTTTGCGTGATAATATCCAGTTGAATCCGAACCAGTATATTATCAAAATTAAAGGTATTCAGGTTAGTGAGGGCGAAATCCTTTTTGACCATTATATGGCAATGAATCCGGGGTATGTAACGGAAGAAGTGACAGGTATTCCTACCTTTGAGCCTTCCTTCCATTTGCCGGCTTTGTGGATTACGGAGGGTCAGAGAGAGCGTGCGGAAGCTGCCGGTTATACGGTTGTTGATCCGCCGTCTATTATTGCAACACATTTGACGGAAATTATCAGACATCATTTGGCAGAGTTGCTTACAAGACAGGATGTTCAGCATCTTGTTGATAATTTGAAAGAAACAAATCCTGTATTAATTGATGAATTAACACCCAAGCTTTTGGGGCTTGGTGAGGTACAGAAGGTTTTGCAGAATTTATTACGGGAAGGTATCTCGATTCGAGATTTGCTTACCATTTTTGAAACCTTGGCTGACCATGCGACAACAACAAGAGATACGGATATTTTAACAGAATATACAAGACAAAGCTTAAAACGTGCAATTTCCGGCAAGTATTTTCCGGCAAATGAAACAACCAGTGTTGTGACTTTGGATCCGAAGATTGAGCAGGAGATTATGGGTAGCGTTAAACAGACGGAGCAGGGTGCTTATCTTACACTGGATCCTGAAAAAACTAAGAAAATTATGAATAGTGTGGAGACTGAAACGGAGAAATTAGAGCGTTTGGGTAAGATGCCAATTATTCTTACTTCACCTATTGTACGTATGTATTTTAAGAAGTTATCCGAAGATTATTTTAAAGATTTAATTGTTATTTCATATAATGAAATTGAATCCGACGTTGAATTACAATCTGTTGGGATGGTGACAGTAGCATGATAATTAAGAAATATCAAGGTAAAACAGAAGCAGAAGCAATGGAAAATGCCAAGAAAGAATTGGGAGATGGTATTGTTTTAATGAATGTTAAAACAGTAAAACCCAAAGGTCTTTCTAAACTTATCAAAAAGGCATATGTGGAAATTACCGTTGCCAAAGAAGAAGAGCGTGAAGTGACTGTACATAAAGAAAATGTAGCGGTTTCTTTGTCATCTTCACCTGCAAAACAAACGATTTCAAGTAATGCAGAGAAAGAGAAGAATAGCCAAATTATTTCTGAAGAGCGTTTGTTGGAAGAGAAGTTAGACAGTCTTCACTCGCTTTTGGAACAGCAGATACAGAGACGCGAAGAAGTTAAAGTAGCTGAAGAATCCGAAGAAGTAAGGGAAACAAAAGATAATAAATATATTAATGAAACGGTACAGGAAGATGCTGATAAAACGAAGGCAGTTCTTTCGCTTATTCGTGAGACAATTGTAGATAATGAAGTGGAACCGAAATATGCCGATTCTATTTTGGAGGAAATTGAGAAGAATTTAAAAGCCAATATGCCGATGGAACATATTTTATCCAATGTATATCAGCGTATGATTTTACGGTTTGGCAAACCTGAATGTATAGAACCGGCGAAAGAAGGACCTAAGGTTGTATTTTTTGTAGGAACTACCGGTGTTGGCAAAACAACTACAATTGCCAAAATTGCATCGAAGTTTGTTGTAGAAGAGAAGAAGAAGCTTGCGCTTTTGACTGCAGATACTTATCGTATTGCAGCTTCTGAGCAGTTAAGAACCTATGCAAATATTCTCGAAGTGCCGTTTCGGGTAATTTATACTCCGGAAGAACTTGGAGATGCGATTAAAGATTTTAGCAGTTATGATTACATCTTGGTAGATACAGCGGGACATTCCCAGAATAATGACAAGCAGCGTGATGATATGGCTGACTTTGTAAAATTTGCACAGGGTAAGGCCGAACAGGAGATTTATCTTGTGGTATCGGCAACGACAAAGTACAAAGATTTAAAGAGCATTGCCGATAAATATAAAAAGATGTTTGATTATAAGATGATTTTTACAAAATTGGATGAAACATCAGAATACGGAAACTTACTGAATATGAAAATATACACGGGTGCATCAATGTCCTACATTACATGTGGGCAGAATGTACCGGAAGATATTGAGACCTTTAACGCACAGAGTACCGTTAAGAAGTTGTTGGGCGGGAAATAGCAGAGAAAGCAGAGGGGCAAATGGACCAGGCGCAACAGTTACGAAATATTATAAAAGCAAACCAGCAACGGCCTTTGGCAAGAGTGATTACGGTAACCAGCGGTAAGGGTGGTGTTGGTAAATCAAATACAGCAATTAATTTGGCGGTTCAGTTTCGTAAAATGGGACAGAAAGTCATTATTTTGGATGCGGATTTTGGGCTTGCCAATATTGAGATTATGTTTGGGGCGGTGCCAAAGCACAGTTTGTATGACTTAATATACAAAGGCATGAATATGAGCGACATTATTACCTGGGGACCGGGTGAGGTTGGTTTTATCAGTGGTGGTTCCGGTATTGTCGGTATGTCGGATTTGAGTCGTGATTATTTGACGTATATTATTAAGAATCTTGCACAGTTGGATGCAATGGCGGATGTGATTATTATTGACACCGGTGCGGGTATTTCCGATGCTGTGTTGGAGTTTTTGGTTGCCAGCGGTGAAATACTTCTTGTCACCACACCGGAACCCACGTCCATTACAGATGCGTATTCTTTGCTAAAAGCGTTGAATCGACATCCGAGATTTTCGAATGAGCATTCTCAAATCAAGGTGATTTCTAACAGAGTATCTTCCGAACAGGAAGGTAAGACATTGTTTAACAAGTTGAATGTGGTTGTTTCTAAATATTTAAGCCTAAACCTTGAGTATCTTGGAAGTGTTCCGCAGGACCAGGAACTTTCAAATGCAGTGATGCAACAGATGCCGGTTTCTTTGGAGAATCCTAAGGCAAAGTCGGCGATTGCATATGAAAATATAGCTTCTATATTGATGAATAAAGAAGTAGATAAAAAAATACAAAAAAGGGGTATGGCTGCATTTTTCTCACATATCGTAGCCGGTAAAAAGACGACATGATCGAACAGGAATTTTTGTTATCCAAATTCATATCGCCTGGGGCAAGAATTGAGTTGGAACCGATTGAATGTATATTGCAGGATGGCGGTTTTGGCAAGAAAATCTATGAGTCCAAAGTAGTAGACGTAATCGGAGATGATCGTCTTGAGATTTTTATGCCCATAGAACAGACGAAACTGGTGCTTTTGCCGGTGAATGGTGAATACCATATTCACTTTTTTACAGCGAGAGGACTGTTCCAGTGTGATGCCAAAGTAGCGAATCGTTACAAAAACGGTTCTTTGTATTTGCTTGAGATGAAGGTAACATCGCCTTTGCAGAAGTATCAGCGCAGAGAATATTATCGTTTCCCTTGTATGCTTGATATGGAAGTACGTGAATTGACTGCGGATGAAAAACATGGTATTGATAAAGAAGGTGTTTTTTATGGGGAAGATGATTTGCCCGGTGCCAAAGCAGTAATTTTAGATTTGAGCGGTGGCGGATTGCGTTTTACGTCAGATACTCCTTTTGAACCAAAGTCTATTGTGGTATGTAATTATACACTTCGCAGGGAAAGCAGTAATCGAAGAATGTGTATCGCGGGTGAACTTTTGAGTTGTAAGCGTTTGGAAAACAATCCAGGACAGTACGAACAACGTGTAAGATTTGTTTATATTAGTCAAAGAGAGCGGGAAGACAATATTCGTTATATCTTTGAAGAAGAACGTAAAAAGAGACAAAAAGACGTTTAAACATTACAAGAGATATTAAGACGGATAAATATAAGATGATAAAATAGTAAGTAGATAATAAAAGCCTTAGCAATTTCGAAAAATCGAGAGTGCTAAGGCTTTTCATTGCTTAGGATATCTAAGGTAAAATATACAAAGTAAAAAAATAAAAGTGTATTATTACAAAGTTATCACCTATTTATTTTACCGTCGCAAGACTGCGTATGACAATTACAGTTGTTAGAGGTAGTGCCGCAAATGGATGTAGAATCCGGTGTTTCGGAAGGGATTCTTCCGATGCCTGTATTGTCGCAAGTGCGGTCGCGTAATACACAAATCGGATGTTCGGCAACTTCATATCGGTAATCACAGCTCTTGCTTTGGATATATTTCGCAATGACTTCATGACTTGCTACATTGTGTACATCGTTGTTAACGGTTGACTGATAGAAGAAGAAAGGAGCATTTTCTTTTAAGTCATCTAAAGGGACAACACACTCGAGGCGTTGCGTGTTGCCGGTGGTTGTAGCAATGATATTGCGAACGTATTCAATATTGGAACCTAATTTTAAGATGGACGGGAAGTTACCGCAAGGAATTACCTGTTGCCATTCTTTGCGTTCATACTTCCATAAAAATTCTTTTGCCTTATTAAGATGCGCGATTTCCTGGATGAGACATTCTTCCCAGATACGCTTGATATAGCGGTCGCATTCGATCATATAGCAGGAATAGTACAAATAGCATTCTGTATATTCGTGCAAAAGAAGGTCTTCCAGCCAGGTTGCATTAGTGTCTTTTAAGCTTTCATATTGTGAAACATGTTCTTCCTCGATCATACCAATTTCCTGGTAAAGCCTGCGACCTAAATCGGACTTGCAATACAAAGGAGCAACATTCATATAATAGTTCATTGTCTGCTGTTCGGCTGCAGTAATAATGTTGATATTCAATAAAGTCTGTAGAGAAGAATTCTTGTTGTTTACGTGAGGAAAAATAGAATCAAAAGGATAACGATGTTCCGCAATGGTAGGTCTTGCAGGCATGATTTCCGTATATCCGCCAACTAATTTCTTGGGATCGGTACCGTATTCGTAATCTAAAAGGTTAGAGTAGCGATAAAGGTGATCGAAGTCTTCTAAAAGCGCAAAGTTAAGCGCATTTTTAACCGTGCAGTTTTCTTCCATTTTAGCAAGAACGGCAGTTAAGTCGACAGCCAGCTGTTCATAAGCGATTGTGGTTTCCAAAATTGTCTCGTTTCTTGGCCGGAGACAGGATATTCTTTTCTGTTGTTGCTGTTCAATGCGTCTTGTAAGAGCCAATTCTCTCCGTAAATCATTGTCATCACAGTGGCGAGAGAAGTTTCTTGAGAACCACTGTGCCTCAAATTCCGTACCATTCATAAGAATGATGCGGGTTTTCGTATAAGGGTCAGTTTCTTCTTTGTTGTAGGATTTGGGATTCATCATCCGCCAATCCATAAAAGTTTTATCTATGGGCATGGGTTTTTCTTCAAAAGGATTAAAACTTGACATAATGTCCTTTCCGCCTAAAAGGCAGTTTTGCTTTTATTTATCATATTCAAATGAATATAATGGTGTGCTTTTGCAAGAAAACCTTTTATTTTACTGAAAAAAGTGATAAAATAAATCATATAAAGTCACTATGCACGCACGTGAAGAATGGTGTGTGATATAATGTATGCGAAATATGATGAGTGAAGTATGTTCATATTGAAAACAAGCGTTTGAATTTGTTTTTATATAAATGAAAATGCTTGTCAGTAACTTGAGAAGAAGGTGAATGGCCTATCACAGCACATAATTATAAAATTGCCGGGAAAACGGGTAAGATTGTTGCCATTGCATGTTCTACGGGAGGACCGAGAGCTTTGCAGGAGGTGATTCCGAAACTTCCGAAAGATTTAAAGGCACCGGTTTTGATTGTTCAACATATGCCGGATGGTTTTACACAGACTTTGGCGGAACGCTTGGATTCCATCAGCGAACTTGAAGTTAAGGAAGCGGAAGAGGGCGACATTTTACGGGACGGATATGTGTATCTTGCGAAGGCAGGGAGGCATATGGAAGTGAAGAAAGTCGGCAATGACCACAAAATACATTTACAGGATGAACCGTACAGAGAAGGCGTAAGACCTTGTGCAAATTTTATGTACGAATCTTTGGTTGACAGCGGATATGATGAAGTAATCTGTGTTGTAATGACCGGAATGGGTGCCGATGGTACGGAAGGAATTAAGAATTTGATTCCGAAGAAGCCGGCAAAGGTTATTATTCAAAATGAAGAAAGTTGCGTAGTGTTCGGAATGCCGGGCAGTATCGTAAAGAATAAAATAAGACACAAATCAGTTGATTTAAAATACATAGCAAACGAAATAACATTAAATGTGGGGGTATAAGAGATGGACGTAAGCCAGTATTTAGACATTTTTATTGATGAAACACGTGAACACCTTCAGAATTTGAATACTCAGATTCTGGCTTTGGAGCAGGATGCGGAGAATATGGATACCGTAAATGAGATTTTCCGTGCCGCACACTCATTAAAGGGTATGGCAGGTACTATGGGCTATAAGAGAATGCAGACTCTTACTCATGATATGGAAAATGTATTTTCTGAAGTTCGTAACGGTGCCATTAAGGTAAATGCTGATATGATTGATATTTTATTCCAGTGTTTAGATGCATTGGAAGAATATCTTGCGGCAATTCAGGAGAATGCTGATGAAGGTACCAATGATAACGAACATTTGATTAAGGCATTGAATGTTATTCTTGAAACCAAGGGCGGCGCAGTTGCGGCCAAAGAAGAACCCAAGGAAGAAGTTAAGGAAGATAAGCCTGCGGCAGGCGGCGGTTTGAAAGAAAAATGGCGTGATATCAAGATTGGTGACGTAGAACGCCATGTTATTGAAGAAGCTGCCAAAGAGAATATTCATGCATACGGTATCAGCGTTTATGTACAGGAGACCTGTATTTTAAAGGCAGCACGTGCATTCCTTGTATTCAAGGCTTTGGAAGAGTTGGGTGATGTAATCGTATCCGTTCCTTCCGCACAGGATATTGAAGATGAAAGATTCGAGAATGATTTCAGTATTATTTTCTTAACCGAGCATTCTTTAGAGAAGGTCATTGGTGCAATTAAGTATGTGTCTGAAATTGAAGATGCAATTGGTGAAGAAATTAAGTTAGAAGCTGCTGAACCTGCTAAAACAACGGCTGTTGCGAAGAAAGCAGACACGAAAGTGGCGGTAAAAGATGATAAGCCCGCTGCACCTGCTAAGTCCGGCGAGAAGAAAGCTGTGGGCAAGGCAATGGCAAGCCGTACCGTTCGTGTTGATATTGAGAAGTTAGATGTATTGATGAATTTGGTAAGTGAGCTTATTATTTCAAAGAATTCACTTGTCAGTGTTGCAGCAAACGAAGTTGGTTCTTCAAATCTTGCGTTTAATGAGCAGATTGAATATTTAGAGAGTGTTACCACAAATCTTCATGAATCCGTTATGAAGGTTCGAATGGTTCCTATCGAAAGCGTTGTTAGTAAATTCCCTCGTATGATTCGAGATCTTTCTAAGAAGTTAGACAAGAAGATGGAATTATATATGACCGGTGAAGAAACGGAATTGGATCGTACCGTAGTAGATGAAATCGGTGATCCTTTGATGCATTTGCTTCGTAACTCTGCTGACCATGGCTTGGAAAGTGCAGAAGTACGTAAGGCACGTGGCAAGTCAGAAGTGGGTTCCATTTTCTTAAATGCGTATCAGGATGGTAACAACGTAGTAATCGAAGTTGGTGATGACGGTAACGGTATTGACGTTGAAGCAGTTAAGAATAAGGCGATTGAACGTGGTACAATTACACCTGAACAGGCAGAAACAATGGCGGATAAGGATATTATCGACTTGTTATTCCTTCCCAGTTTCTCTACAGCAAAGCAGGTATCCGACGTTTCCGGCCGTGGTGTAGGTCTTGATGTTGTTAAGAGTAAGATTGAAGCATTAAGCGGTGAAATTGAAACCAGAACAAAGCTTGGTGAAGGAAGTACATTCATCGTTCGTCTTCCTTTAACACTTGCGATTATTCAGGCACTTATGGTTGTTGTAGGTGGCGAGAAATATGCAATTTCACTTGGTTCCGTACAGACAATCGAAGGCATTTCTCCTTCTGAAGTTAAGACTGTACAGGGCAAAGAAGTAATTCATTTGAGAGGCAAAGTGATTCCTCTTGTTAGATTAGACCAGGTTCTTGATGTTGAAAGTACACGTAATCCAGAAGATGAGATGACCGTATTGATCGCCAAGAAGGGTGATCGTCTTGCAGGTCTCGTGGTAGATGATTTGCTTGGACAGATGGAAATCGTTATTAAGTCTATGGGTAAATATATCGGCAAGTGCAAGTTAATTAGTGGCGCAACCATTTTAGGTGATGGTGAAGTAGCATTGATTCTTGATGCGAACGCATTGATTTAATTTGTATTCGTATAAGTATTTGAGACTGAAAGAATTCAGCAGAAAGAGGTAAAATATGGACGAAATCGCTTTGGTAAAAGAGACAACTCAATATATTAAAATCAAAATGGGTGATGAAATGTACGGTATTGACATCAAATATATTGACAATATCGTAAGAATGCAACATATTACCCGTGTTCCCAAGGTTCCTACATATATTAAAGGTGTAATTAATCTTCGTGGTGAAGTAATTCCCGTATTTAGCTTACGTCTTAAAATGGGTATGGAAGAAGTGGAAGAAACCAAGAAATTCCGTATTATCATTATTAAATTAGACGGAAGTTATGTTGGTCTTATTGTAGACGAGGTAAGAGAAGTAATCACACTTCAGAATGATTTGACTGAGAAAGTGTATCGTGATCCTTCCGATCCTACACAGAATTTCCTTTTGGGTGTAGGTAAAGACGGTGATAATTTGATTTCACTTTTAGATTTGAACGAAGTAGTAGCTGAAAGAAATTAATGGAGGCGTAAAGCTATGTCCAGAATTGATTTGGATAATTTAAACCAGGAATTTTATGATGTGTTAAGAGAAATAGGTAATATCGGCGCCGGAAATGCAACAACGGCTTTGGCACAGATGCTTGGCTGTAAGGTTGATATGGCCGTACCGCAAGTAAGGCTTCTTGAGTTTTCTGAGGTCGGAAGCATTATGGGCGGCGAAGAGCAGATTATGGCAGGCATCTACCTGATGGTAGAAGGCGATATTACCGGTAGTATCTTATTTTTATTGAATAAGGAATCTGCAAGAAAACTGGTTTCCAAGTTGATGGGTATGGAAGTGACAGGCGATGAGCCTACCGAAATGGAGCAGTCGGCATTGAAAGAAATCGGTAATATTATTACTGCGTCATATTTGAATTCCTTATCAATGTTGACACAACTTGTGATTTATCCTTCCGTACCGGCGTTAAGCATTGATATGGCGGGTGCAATTTTAAGTGTTCCGGCAATTGAGTTCGGTACTATGGGCGATAAGCTTCTTTTAATTCAGACACAGTTCTTTGAAGGTTTGGATGGATATTTTATCCTGGTGCCTGATTTGGATTCTTATGATAAAATTTTATCTGCGCTTGGCATGTAAGCTTTGCTGAAAGGTTGTTTATGAGTGAGACAATAAAAGTAGGCATGGCAGACTTGAATGTAGTCAAGAGTCCTGACAAAATAACCACTTTGGGACTTGGTTCCTGTGTTGGTGTTGCGATTCGGGATCCGATTACAAAAGTTGGCGGATTGGCCCATGTCATGCTACCAAATAGTAAAACAATTAAAAACAATAGTAATATTTATAAGTTTGCTGATACCGGAATTGAGGAATTAGTACGCCTTATGGTAATGCAGGGGGCATCCCGTAGCCGTATGGTTGCCAAAATTGCCGGCGGAGCCCAGATGTTCGCATTTCAGAATAAGTCTGATATGGTGAGAGTGGGCGAACAGAATGTAGAAGCAAGTAAAGCAAAACTGAAAGAACTTAATATTCCTTTGCTTGCCGAAGATACGGGCAAAGATTATGGTCGCACTGTTATTTTTGACCCGGAAAGCGGAGACCTTGTGATTCGTTCTGTTGGTAAAGAAGAAGTTGTTATTTAGCGAAAGGTGAGACTTTTTATGAAGAAAATCAGATTATTACCTGCGTTTGTAACACTTCTGGCAGGTGCAATCACCAGCATAACATTATTTGTATTGAATGTAGAGATGCATATAATGCTATTGATTCTTCTTGCGGTTTTGTTGGTGTTTTACGTACTCGGTGTTGTAGCAATGAAAATGATTATGGATTGCCCGCCGAAAGCAAAAGAAGAACCCGCCGCTGAAGAGAATGAAGAGTCTTCGGAAGAAGAAGGTTCTGTTCAAAATGTTGAGGCAAAGAAAACAGAGTAGAACTGATAAAAATGGGGAAAAGGTGGCAAGTGTATTGCCGGAGGACGTTACATGGATGAATTAGGCAGAAAAAGACTGTGGGATGATTATCAAAGAACGAAATCATCTGAAGTCAGAGAAAAAATTATATTGGAATATGCGCCTCTTGTTAAAGTGGTAGCCGGTCGTTTAAGTATGTACTTAGGCTATAACGTGGAATATGAGGATTTGGTCAGTTATGGTATTTTTGGTTTGATTGATGCCATTGACAAGTTTGATTCCAGAAAAGAGGTTAAGTTTGAGACTTATGCCAGCCTTCGAATTCGTGGCGCGATTTTGGACCAGATCCGTAAAATGGACTGGATTCCAAGAACCGTTCGTCAGCGTCAGCGTCAGATTGATGCAGCCATGAAAGAGATTGAAAGCGAATTTGGCAGACCGGCAACGGACAGCGAAATCGCTACTGCATTGGGAATCAGCGATGATGAGTATTGCGAATGGCAGTCGCAGATGAAGGTGACAAGTGTTGTTTCGTTGAATGAATATCTGGAGATGGGGACCGATATTTCCAATGAAAAAGCAAATGTATCCAGACATTTTGACGCGCCTGAGAAGGTAATGGAACAGGCAGAATTAAAGGAAATGTTGATGGATGCACTGGAGCTTCTGACAGAAAAAGAAAGAAAAGTTATTCTTTTATATTATTATGAAGATTTGACTTTGAAAGAAATCAGTAATGTGTTAGAGGTTTCGGAGTCGCGAATTTCGCAGTTACATACCAAGGCACTTCAGAAAATGAAGACCAAAATGGGCAAGTATGTTGGTGTTTTAGAGGGATTCTAACGGAGGAATTTGAATGAACGGATTTTTTCAGTTGGACTTGCGTCCGGAAGGTACATTTCTCCGGATTTACGCAGCTACAGATGGTGGAGAACCCGTTAATATTAATGAATTGGCGGAATATCTGCAGCGAAAAGGAATAGGGTATGAACTTACAGACCTTAACCGTAAAGTACAGTCGATTACGGATAAAGGTGTGTTTCAGTTGGATGCAGTGAAACGTTACCAGGAACGCGAAATGATGGTAACAACCATTGCGCCTAACAAGATGGAAGCGATAGTGCGTTTTTATCCTCCTTCCGTTCAGGGATTTAAGTTAGAGAAAGATGATATTTATGCGGATTTGCGTACTGCCGGAGTGCAATTTGGCGTTGATGAATCTGTAGTGGATTCATTCCTTCAAAAAAGAGTATATTGTACAGATATTGTTATGGCAGTGGGCAAACCGGTGCGTCATGGTACCGATGCGTCCATTGAATATTTTTTTAAAACGGATTTAAGAGCCCGACCTACTTTGAATGAAGACGGCAGCGTTGACTTTTTTAATCTGAATACAATGAATCATGTTAAAAAAGACGATTTACTTGCACGTCTTACAAGGGAGGATCCCGGTGAATACGGTGTGAATGTATGCGGAGAACCGGTAAAACCCAGAGATGTAAAGCGTTTGAAATTGCGTTATGGTCGAAATGTATATGTAAATGAAGAACATACGGAAGCCTATTGTGAAGTAAATGGTCACGTTACTCTTGTAGATGATAAAATTTTCGTATCAGATGTTTATACTGCTGAGAACGTTGACAACTCTACAGGCGATATCAATTATGAAGGTACCGTGAAGATTTCCGGTAATGTATGTTCGAATTTTACGGTTAGAGCCAAGGGCAATATCGAGATAATGGGTGTTGTGGAAGGCGCTGTTTTGGAGGCAGGCGGCGATATTACCATAGCCCGTGGCGTTAATGGTAAAGGTAAGGCTGTATTAAAAGCCGGCGGAAATATTATTTCCAAATACATTGAGAATGCGGATGTGACGGCCAAAGGTTTTGTGGAAACAGAAGTAATTCTTCATGCAACGGTTTTGGCAGGGACAGAAGTGAATGTCGGTGGCAAAAAAGGCTTGATTTCAGGCGCTACGGTATGTGCGACCAATTTAATTACGGCTAAGACGTTGGGGTCCCAGATGGGGGCTGATACTTTGTTGGAGTTAGGCGTGAATCCGGCAGTAAAGGTGCGTTATCAGGAACTTCAGGAACAGATTGCTAATAATCAAAAGAGTATGAAACAGTTACAACCGGTATTGCTTGCTTCTAATCAGAAGTTGGTAGCCGGTGTTAAAATGAGTAAGGAGCAATTGAAATATATTCAGGAAATGGCCATTGCTTTTAAACAGTTACAGCAAAAAATCGAGAGTGACATGAAAGAATATGAAGAGATTGATGATCTGTTATGTCACGAAACTGCGGCAAAAGTTGAAGTTAGAGATGTTGCCTATGCCGGAACCAAGATTGCTTTTAATGATGTATCGATGACATTAAAACAGGATTATAAGTATTGTAAATTTATGAAATCCGGTGGTGATGTAAGAATGATGGCTTTGTAATGCAGAAAGGAGAAAATTATGGCAATCGGACCGATAGAGATGACCGGTATGGTAACCCGTTCCCAGGATATTTCTCTTTTTAAGCAGAACGAAGATAATAAACCAATGATTGACCAGAGTAATATTTTGAATAATGTGCAGAAGAAGGTACAGGATCAGAATCAGCAGGTGAATCAGGCAGATAATGCGGAATATCACGAATATCGGTATGACACGAAAGAAAAAGGTAACGGTTCTTATCAGGATAACAAAAATAAAAATAAAAAAGATAAAAAGAAAACGGACGGTATTGTAACAGAAAAGAAAACCGGCGGTTTCGATATAAGGATTTAAGGAGTTTTAACAAATGAACTGGTTGCAGATAGTGTGTCTGTTGGGCGGAATCATTGTTTTTATCGTAAGTTTTATTCTTCCGGAGAAGAAAAATGACGCATCTGATGAAAAGAAACAGCGCGAACAGATTCAAAAAATGGTAGATGAGCAGCTAAAAGATGCCAAGGAGAAATTATCCGAAAGCGTTGACGAAACGGTTAAAGATGCGGTTGAAAAGGCAGAGCGAAGTCTTGAACGTGTGTCAAACGAAAAGATTATGGCTGTGAATGAATATTCGGATACGGTGCTTCAGGATATTAACAAAAATCATGAAGAAGCGGTATTTTTGTATTCTATGCTGAACGATAAGTATGATAACATTAAGAGTACCGTTGCTACCGTGGATCAGAGTACCAAGGAAGCAAGAAAGGCTGTACACGAAGTAAATCAGGCCAAAGAGGCTGTGATGAGCGTCAAAGAGGTTGTGGAACGTGCCGAGGCTGAAGGTATTTTGACGACACAGGAGCCTGTTTATGAAATGACGGAAGACGGTACGGTTATTTTAGATGGGAAAGAAACCAGCGTGGACGAGATTTATGCCGAACTTTTTCCGAAGAAGAAGGGAAAAAGCGAAGGTGAAATCATTGCTGAAATTGCCAATAAGGATATTGCGGAAGCATCTAAAGCAGACAGCGCAAATAAAGAAAAGAAGTCTACTACCAAAAAGAAACCAGCAACGAAAACAGCTACCAAAAAAGATATTGCATCAATGCCTACTTTTGCCGGTGGAGCAGGTCAGGGCAATCACAATGAAAAGATTCTTGCCTTACACAATGAAGGAAAGTCAAACATTGCAATTGCAAAAGAATTAGGACTTGGTGTGGGCGAAGTTAAGCTGGTTATAGACTTATATCAGCAGAGTTAAAAGCAAACGAGGAGTTATTTCGTATGAAATTAAAATACTATCTGAGAGGGCTTGGAATCGGTATTGCGGTTACGGCATTGGTTCTTACGCTTGCCGGTGGCGGAAAAGAAAGCCTTACGGATGAAGAGATTATTGCAAGAGCCAAAGAACTTGGTATGGTGGAAAGTGTAACATTATCGCAGCTTGCCGATGGTAAAACAAGTGAAGAAGTATCAGAAGATATTTCGGAAATGAGTTCGGAAGAAGATTCTGAGAATGCAATTTCGGAAGGCGAGGATGCATCTTTGGTAACTTCAGAGGAAGCGGAAGTATCAGAAGAAATCGGGTCTGAAAATACAGAGGGTACTTCAGATACGGAAACATCGGAAGAAACCGACTCGGAGGAAAACACTTCTGAAAGCGATTCGGAGGTGACTTCAGAGGCAAATTCTGAATCACAGACCAGTGAAGTAATTGATGAATATGTGATTGTGGAAGTGGGAGCCGGTGACGGTTCCGATACGGTTAGTCGCAAATTGGAAGCTTTAGGTATGGTGGAAGATGCTATGATGTACGATGATTTCCTATGTGCTAACGGATATGATAAAATTCTTCAGACCGGAAAACATGAAATACCAAGAACGGCGGATTGGGATATGATTGCTGAAATTTTAGCGGGACGAATGTAATTTCGTCCCTTTTTATTTTAGGACGGCTGTGCTTTGTATATATTCTTCTCAGGGACGCTCTCGCTCGGTTGTGTTACGCAACGGTACATAAGGTTGCATAGGACGCAACCTAAGTACCGACGAACACAAACGCCCTTCGAAAAATATATACAAGGCACAGACTGTGTACTGTAATATAAATGGAAGAGTTTTTTTAGAAAGTACTATGCATATAAGCGAATTTAGGACATTACATATCGTCTTATGATTTTAGATTTCATAATTGTTTATAACATAGAAATCTTTCCCTCTTGCGTCCTATAAAATATTTGCGCACTGTCAAGAAAAAATACTTGACAGTGTGTTTTCTTTGTTGTATGATAAGCAAGGTTGTGGGATAATTATGCCCATATAGTCTTAAAAATCAAGATTTTTAAGTGTTTCATTTTATTTAGGCATATTTCCATCACAACAAGGAGAACTATCATGGAAAAAATCGTGGAAAGAGGTATGTTATACGACTTTTATGGTGAACTTTTAACAGAACATCAGAAGGCTGTATATGAAGAGGCGGTTTTAAATGATATGTCCTTAAGTGAAATCGCAGAGCAGTATGAAATCAGCCGTCAGGGCGTGCATGATTTGTTGAAACGATGCGATAAGATTTTAAACGAGTATGAGAATAAACTTCATTTAATCGAGAAGTTTATGAAAATAAAGGAAAGCGCCGCTGAAATTCACCGGGTGCTGGATGAAATAGATGCATTGGAAGATGCTGAAATGATGAAGAAGAAATGCGGTGAAATCCGTATTCGTTCCAATGAAATTTTAGAGGAGTTATAAAATGGCTTTTGAAAGCTTAACCGATAAACTTCAAAATGTCTTCAAAGGCTTACGTAAAAAAGGTCGTCTTACCGAAGAGGACGTAAAGAAAGCTTTAAAAGAAGTAAAAATGGCCCTTTTGGAAGCTGACGTTTCTTTCCGTGTCGTAAAACAGTTTATGAAATCCGTGGAAGAGCGTGCAGTTGGCGAAGAGGTTTTAAACGGTTTGAATCCCGGCCAAATGGTAATCAAAATCGTAAACGAAGAGATGATTGCCTTAATGGGAAGCGAAACTACAGAAATTGCCTTACAGCCCGGTAAAGCGATTACCGTCATTATGATGTGTGGTCTTCAGGGTGCCGGTAAAACAACAACCACTGCAAAGATTGCAGGGAAGCTTAAGTTGAAAGGCAAGAAGTCATTATTGGTAGCCTGTGACGTGTATCGTCCTGCGGCTATTAAACAGTTGGAATTAAATGCCCAGAATCAGGGAGTTGATTTCTTCTCCATGGGAGACGGTCATAGCCCTGTAAATATAGCCAAGGCGGCAATTGAGCATGCGAATAAAAACGGTCACAACATTGTTATCCTGGATACTGCAGGTCGTTTGCACGTAGACAGTGATATGATGGAAGAGTTAAAGGCAATCAAGGCTAATGTTGATGTGCATCAGACACTTTTGGTTGTAGATGCAATGACCGGTCAGGATGCCGTAAACGTGGCTAGCGAGTTCAATGATCAGATTGGCGTAGACGGTGTTGTCCTTTCCAAGATGGACGGTGATGCACGAGGTGGTGCGGCATTGTCAGTAAGAGCCGTAACCGGTAAGCCGATTCTTTATGTCGGTATGGGCGAGAAACTTTCTGATTTGGAACAGTTCCATCCGGACAGAATGGCCAATCGAATCCTGGGTATGGGTGATGTGCTTACCTTAATTGAAAAAGCACAGGAAAACATTGAAATTGACGAAGATAAAGAAAAAGAAATGATGTCCAGAATGAAGAAGGGCAAATTTGATTTTAACGATTATCTTGAGTCAATGAAGCAGATGAAGAAAATGGGTGGTCTTTCTGCTATTTTAGGAATGATGCCCGGTATGGGAGTATCTGCAGCGGATTTGGAAGGTCAGATTGATGAAAAGCAGATGGCCAGAATGGAAGCCATTGTTTTATCAATGACACCGCAGGAGCGTGCAAATCCGAAGATTTTGAATCCCAAGAGAAAACATCGTATCGCAAAGGGCGCAGGTGTGGATATTGCGGTGGTAAACCGTTTTATCAAGCAGTTTGAACAGTCGCAGAAGATGATGAAACAGCTTCCCGGTATGATGGGCGGACGTGGTAAAAGAGGAAGAATGCGTTTTCCCTTTTAACATAAATTGCAAATTGTGTTTATGACACATATGCATTTAAAGAGTTCAGAGAACTCAATAAACAAATTATTTTATAGTTACACATTTGGAGGTAAAGAAAAATGGCAGTAAAAATCAGATTAAGAAGAATGGGATACAAGAGAAACCCTATTTACAGAATCGTTGTAGCAGATTCAAGATCACCCAGAGATGGTAAGTGCATCGAAGAAATCGGAACATACAACCCTAACACTGATCCCAGTGAATTCAAGGTAAACGAAGAACTTGCAAAGAAGTGGCTTGCAAACGGTGCTCAGCCTACAGAAGTTGTTAGCAAGATTTTCAAACTCGCAGGTATTGAGAAATAAGACTTCTCATAACACTTTTGGAGGTGGATTATGAAAGAATTAGTAGAGGTAATTGCAAAAGCTCTCGTTGATAATCCCGATGAAGTAACCGTAGAGGAAAAAATCGAAGGCAAGAACGTTAAACTTGAACTTCATGTTGCACCCTCAGATATGGGTAAGGTAATCGGTAAGCAGGGACGTATTGCAAAAGCAATCCGTTGTGTAGTGAAAGCTGCATCTACCAAAGATGATTTGAGAGTTGATGTAGATATTCTTTAATCAATGGGCGGTATCCGTAAAGGGTACCGCTTTTTTTATGGCAATGCTGATTTGGTAAAAATGACGAAGACCTAATAGATATTTTATTTAGTACTTTCATATATTTACCACATCTTGAGTTTATGATAAAATACAAGAAGTTGAGTCATTTTAATATGGTTATTTGTTTTTGTGCGAAAACAAATAGCCTATATGGCAGATGCTAAATGATATCTGTGTTGACTCTTCGCAATGAAATGCTTGGGAAAGAGGGTTTTTTATGAACTTTACAAAGGTTAAAAATATATGTAAGGCCGGTTTGGGTGTGGCTTTATCCGCACTCATATTGTGTAGCCCTGTTATGGCATACGCACAGAATGATGCAGTACTTCCGTCCGGTTTGTCTGCTTCAGAAGCACAAACAGTGTTAGAAGATATTATTAACAGTGAAATGCAAATAACAGTTACGGGCGGTGCCGTGCGATTGTCTGTTGGCGGCGAAATGGTTTATTCCGGCAATTACGGACATGCTGATGTAGAGAATAGCATCATAGTAGATGAAAATACAGTATTTGAATGGGGCACAGCATCTCACCTTCTTATTTGGGTAACTGTTTTACAGTTAGCAGAAGACGGAATGATTGATTTAGATACTGATATTACAAACTACCTTCCGGAAGGTGATTTGAAGGAAGAATTCGATGGTAAAGGTGTTACTTTGATGCATCTTATGAATTATTCTTCCGGATATCACGACAGCTTCTCTGAGAAAATTGTTCCGCAGGGAAGTGCTTATGCAAGCCTTGAAGAGACATTAATCAATAATATGCCAAAGCAGACTTATGCTGCCGGCAATGTGGTTGCGCTTTCGGACTGGTCTGCAGCACTTGCTGCCTATATTGTGGAATATGTATCCGGAGTAAGCTATGCAGACTATGTAAAAGAGAATATTTTTACACCGCTTGCTATGGAGAAAACGGCACTTTTACCGGATTTATCCGATAATGAAACCGTAATGAATGCCCGCAAGGAAGTAAAGTCTTATTCAGGAAATATTGCACTTGCAAATAACTTTTATCATGTGCCTTTGTATCCTGCAGGAATGGTGACCGGTACGGCGGATGATTTTCATAAGTTTGCTGCTGAATTATTAGTGCAGGATGGAAGTTCTAAGCTTTTTGATAAGGCAGAAACGGCAGAGGCGTTGTTTGATACTACATTGGCTTATACAGGTTTGGAAGAAGCAAGAATTGCCCATGGTATGTTTGTATACCGTTTGGGTGTGCCTGTGTATGGTGTGAGTGGTGTGTCGATGACGCAGACGGCTTATGTATATATGGAGCCTGAAAGCAAGACATGCCTTACGTATATGACAAACGAGTATAATGAAACCAAATTGGGAACAAAGATTGCCGAAGCGGTTTTTGGGGCACCGGAAGTTACGAAAGCACCGGAACTTAGCGGCTTGCGTGTGTATGAAGGTGTCTATGTTGCGGGTAATTCCGTTATTGACGGGAAGGCAACTTTCAGCGGTTTTATGTCTGCGTTGTTTTTAACCTTGAATGATCAGAATCAGCTGATTATGCCTATGCTTGGTAAATTACCGATGTTTGCTATTCTGGATGAAAGCAATATTATGCTGACAGAAGGAAGTCTTGGGCATATGTATGCATATAATGACGGAACTACGGTGATTATGATGCCCACAATGGATTATGTATCTTATTCAGCGTTTACTTATTGGATGCAGGCAATTGCTTTGATTGCCATGCTGGTTGGATATTTTTATTCGTCTTTGGTTGTTCTGGTTGCGATATTTGGTTTTATCATGCGCAAAATCAACAAGAGCAAGTTAGAAGAGAGTAAGTTCCGCAAGTATCACTATATTCAGTGTTTAAATGTTACTTTATTCAGTTTGGTTTTTGCATTTATGACGCTGATGTTGATGTCTTCAGCACCGATGGCGTCTGTAAAGTCAACCGGAATTATGTATTGGCTTGGCAGTGTGATGTCATTGATTTATATGGTATTCTTCTGGAAGAGCGGACGCACGGAGAAGGTGTCTAAGAAGGCTAAAATTTTATATTGGATAACAGCGGTATTTTCGGTGATTACCGTAGCGTTTGCGTTGTTGTTCGGATTGATTTTCTAGAGAGAATATATTGTATGCAATTTTTAATCAAAAGATTGTATTAAGTTTTTTGAATGTAATTGCTTTATTTGAGAAAGGGTTATTGAATGGAAGATTTTTTGCAGATTGGTGTGATTTCATCCACACACGGAATTAAGGGAGAAGTGAAAGTATTCCCTACCACAGACGATGTGAATCGTTTCAAGAAGTTAAAAGAAGTATATTTGGACACCGGAAAAGAAAAACTAACTTTACATCCGGAGTCGGTGAAGTTTTTTAAGCAGTTTGTAATTTTAAAATTTAAGGAATTTAACAATATTAACGAAATTGAGCAGTATCGTAATAAAAGTCTCCTGGTGGACCGCGTGAATGCCGTAAAACTTCGCAAAGATGAGTATTTTATTGCGGATTTAATCGGGTTAAAAGTTATGACGGATGAGGAACAACAGCTTGGCATTTTAAAAGATGTGTTACAGACCGGTGCCAACGACGTTTATATTGTGGAAACAGAAGACGGTAAGGAAGTGCTTTTGCCTGCAATTAAGGAATGCGTCCTTAATGTAGATGTGGAAGCGGGAGAAGTGCTTGTGCATATTATGCCGGGGCTACTTGATTAAGGCATTGTAGATTTATGATAAAAATTATATTCTGCATTGTAAGAACATAAATATAAAATTGAGGAATGTATTATGAAGTTTCATATACTGACCCTGTTTCCTGAAATGATTGAGCAGGGGTTGAACAACAGTATTATCAAAAGAGCGGCGGAAGCAGGGCATTTATCCATAAATGCCGTGAATATCCGCGATTACACGCTGGATAAGCACAATAAAGTAGACGATTATCCTTATGGCGGCGGAGCCGGAATGCTAATGCAGGCACAGCCTGTTTATGATGCTTATAAGGCTTTGGTCAAAGAGCATGAGGAGATTGGACGTCCTACGCCGAGAGTGGTTTTTATGACGCCACAGGGCAGGACTTTTAAGCAGGAAATTGCCCAGGAACTTGCCAAAGAGGAGGAATTGATTTTCCTTTGTGGTCATTATGAGGGCATTGATGAGCGTGTTCTGGAAGAAATTGTGACGGACGAATTGTCGATTGGTGATTATGTATTAACCGGCGGGGAATTGCCGGCAATGGTGGTAATTGATACCGTGGCAAGACTGATTCCGGGGGTTTTAAACAATGAAGAGTCTGCAAATGATGAGTCCTTTGCAGGGAATCTGCTGGAGTATCCCCAGTATACAAGGCCGGAAGTGTGGCATGATAAGTCAGTGCCGGAGGTGCTTATGAGCGGGCATCATGCCAACATTGCGAAATGGCGTCATGAGCAGGCGGTAGAACGGACAAAGATTAAAAGGCCTGATATGTATGAGAAATACATGGAGGAACTAGAGGCTTATCTTCGTGAACATCCACCGAAAAAGAAACGAAGGAAGAAGAAAATGGTATCGGAAGAAGGGAAGAATGTATCTTCTTCAGAAGAATAAGTTTTGGCAAGCAAGGTAAAGTTGCTGTAACGGAGTAGAAAATGATTGCTGCAAAAGATTTGTGTAAGGTCTTTGTAAGAAATATTGCAAAGAAAAAGGGAATGAAAAAGAATAGTGCCACCAAAGAAGAATTTTATGCGGTGGACCACGTGAGTTTTGAGGCAAAACCGGGTGAAATTTTGGGACTTTTAGGGCCGAACGGTGCAGGAAAAACCACTGTTCTTCGTATGCTTGGAAATCTAATGACGCCTACGGAAGGTGAAGTATTTCTTTCAGATACGGATGGCAGGGAAATTACTTCCGTCATCGAGAAGAAACAGAAGATTGGCTATTTGTCCGGAAATACCAAGTTATATCAGCGATTAAGTACACGTGAAATGTTGCGTGTATTTGGTGATATTTATGGATTGGACAAAGCACTTTGTGAAGAACGTATCAATGACATTTTCAAGGTATTAGATATGGAAAGTTTCGGTGACAATCGTATTGAGAAGCTTTCTACCGGACAGACTCAGCGTGCAAATATTGCAAGGTGTCTTATTCATAATCCGGAAGTCTATATTTTTGACGAGCCTACCTTGGGATTGGATATTATCAGTAGCGAAGCCATTGTCTCTTTTATGAAGAAAGAGAAAGAAAAAGGTAAAACCGTGCTGTATTCTACCCACTATATGGAAGAGGCGCAGTATCTTTGCGACAGAATTGTAATGATGTACAAAGGTAAGGTGATTGCGTCCGGAACGCCGAAGGCATTGATGGAGCAGACGGGGACGGATAATCTGCGCGATACATTTCGTAGTTTAATTAAAGAGGAGGAAACGGACGATGAATAAGAAGACGGTTTTTTCTCTTTATAAAAAAGAAATGTTGGATATTTTCAGGGATAAAAAGACCATGATTATTATGGTCTTGGTTCCCTTGTTTCTGTATCCCTGTATGATGCTTGGAATGATGCTGATTATGAGTAACATTTCCAAGGAAAGCCTGGAAAAGACTTATCAGATCGGTATTGTAGAGTGTGAGGAAACTGCACTGGTGGAGAGTCTTTTGTTGGATGAAGAAGATGAGTTTGAGTACTTCTTTGAGACGAAGGTCTATGAGAGTGCCAATGCTTGTGAAACAGCTTTAAATGCCAAAGAAATTGATGTATTTATTGATATTACCACGGCGGAAGATGGGCGTACTTCTTATGAAGTGGGGTATTTTTCGTCTGTACCGGATTCGATTTCGGCAAGTAAATATGCGGAAGAGATTTTGCGTGCATATAAAAATGAATTACGCAATGAGTTAATTGCAGAACGTTTTGATGATTATGAGAAGGTGTTGAATCCTGTGGTAATCGGCAATCGAAATGTGGCCACCATTGAAGAATCGACCGGTTCTATATTTGGCTACATTATTCCTTTTATGTTGATTACAAGTATTCTGATGGGTGCCATCTATCCTGCAATTGATGTGACGGCAGGAGAGCGTGAGCGAGGAACTTTGGAAACGATGATGACGCTTCCTGTGAAAAACAGCGAAATGATGTTCAGTAAGTTTATGGCGGTATCTACGGTAGCAGTGATGTCGGCGCTTTTGAACCTTTTATCTATGTTTTTGGTAGGCCTTTATATGTATGATTCCATGCAGCTTGTGGATACGGCATTCGGAGATATGAATCTATGGCAGTTTACGCCGTCCGTGATAGGTCTTTTGGTGTGCATGCCGATTTTTGCCATGTTTGCATCGGCTGTGTGTTTGAGCGTATGTATTTTTGCCAAGAGTTTCAAGGAAGCAAACAATTACAGTACTCCGGTGCTGTTGGTTTTTATGTTTGCATCTATGGCGGGAATGCTTCCGAATATTACTTTAACGACAAAGACTGCATTGATTCCCATTGTAAACGTTGCTTTGTTTATTAAAGCAGTGTTTGAATTACAGTTTGATTGGACGAATATCGTTCTGGTGTTACTTTCGAATATTGTGTACAGTATAGCGGCGGTAATGTTGATGTCAAAGCTGTTTTCCAGCGAAGATGTATTGTTTGGAGAAGGTTTCCGCGGGGTTAAGTTCCTGGAGAAACGTTCCAATATGAAGGCAGGACAGATGCCCGGAATCGGCGATACGATTCTGATGTTTGGGTTGCTTTTGTTATTGATGATTTATTTGAGTTCTTCCTTGGTATTCCGTCTCGGAATTTGGGGAACGGGACTTGTGCAGTTAATTATTCTTGCAGTTCCGGTATTCTATGCCTGGTATATGAAAGCGGATTTTAAGAAATTGTTTTCGTTAAAAGTACCTGCATTCAAGCATATTTTAGGCGGAATTTGTATGTGGCTTGGCGTATGGCTGTTGGAGCAGGTGGTGATTGTAAGCCTTGCACAGTGGTTCCCGAGTCTTGCAGAGACGTCGGATGCACTTAATTCCGTTATTACGGATGCTGGCTTTATTTCTGCATTTATTGTGGTGGGCATTTGCCCGGCAATTGCGGAAGAATTTGCGTTCCGCGGCTTCCTGTTCGGGACGTTAAAAGATAAGTGGAGACCATGGCTTGCAATTGTGGTTTCGGCCTTGCTTTTTGGCGCATATCATATGAACCTTCTACAATTTGTAGGAGGAACTATGATGGGTATTGCCATTGCCTATGTGGCATATCGTTCCGGAAGTATCTGGATTGGCGCGATCATGCATTTTATCAATAACGGTTTATCAGTGATTCTGCAATATAATCCGGAATGGGTTACGAAGATTCCCGTGCTTGGTAAGGAGGTTTACGGCGCAGGGGATTATGCGATATTGCTTGCGGTTGGAGCAGTATGTACGGTTCTTGGCGTGTTGTTGATGAGAAATAAGCATATAAAAGATGAAAATGCTGATGCATAAGCATATTTTTGGGAATAACATTGACGAATAATATAATTAATATAAAAAAGAGTAATATAATTAATATAAAAAAGCTTGCAATTAACATAATTTTATGGTAGATTATATCTGTTGCGAAGTAAAGAGATGGTCCGCTGCTACCAATTTCGGTATCAAGAACGTCCGATGAAAAGAAGGAGGCTTATAAAATGAGCGAAATTATTAAAGAGATCGAGCAGGCACAGTTAAAGGCTGAAGTTCCTGCATTCAACGTTGGTGATACCGTAAGAGTACACGGTAAAATCAAGGAAGGTAACCGCGAAAGAATCCAGGTTTTCGAAGGTACTGTATTAAAGATTCAGGGCGGTAGCAACCGTCAGACTTTCACAGTTAGAAAGTTCTCTAACGGTGTTGGTGTAGAAAAGACATGGCCTATGCACTCACCTAACGTAGAAAAGGTAGAAGTTGTTCGTGAAGGTAAGGTAAGAAGAGCAAAACTTAACTACTTAAGAGACCGCGTTGGTAAGAAGGCTAAAGTGAAAGAAAAAATCAGATAATTTGACTTTTGAGAGCAGTTCCGGTTGGAGCTGCTCTTTTTTTATCCATAAAATGTAAACTAAAATGTTACAAGGGTTTTACTTCTCTTGACTTGTACCTGACACCGTTTTGAGATATAATATATTCGTATTATTATGTTTAAATGGCGGTGTTATGTGATGGCATCAAGACGAAGACGCAGAGGCTTGTCCTTTTATGAACGAAAAGAGAAGATGAAACCAAGTACATGGAAAGAGATATTCAGTTATATCTTTCTTATATTTATGGTGTCCTTTTTGGCGTTGGTGATTGTACTTATGTTTGGTATGCGTACCAGCGTAATCGGCGTGTCTATGGAGCCTACCCTGTGCAACAGTCAGGAGATTTTTATCAATAAAATATCTTATTTGCTGTTTTCACCGGGCAGGGGAGATGTGATTGTATTCCGCCCCAACGGCAACGAAAATGCACATTATTATGTGAAGCGTGTAATCGGTTTGCCGGGTGAAACCGTACAGATTAAAGGCGGTCAGGTTTACATTGACGGAGAGAGATTAGAAGATTATACCTTTGATATAATTGAGAACGAAGGTCTTGCGGAGACGCCGTATTTATTGGGCGAAGATGAATATTTTGTGCTTGGCGATAACCGCAACAACAGCGAGGACAGCCGTTCGGGAAATATCGGTGCGGTGCATCGTGATTATATTGTGGGCAGAGCCTGGTTCTGCCTGGCAGAAGAAAATGTTGGGATGGGATTTATACGATAAGATAAGTTTCGCATAATTTTGTTTTTATTATTGAATTTTGAATTGCAGTTTCAATACATATTGGAAACTGCTAACAAATATAGAAAGAGGACATAAAATGGTAGTACAATGGTATCCCGGTCATATGACGAAAGCAAAGCGTATGATGCAGGAAAATATTAAATTAATTGACTTGATTATTGAGCTTGTGGATGCAAGAACACCCCTTGCAAGCCGTAATCCGGACATTGATGAGTTGGGTAAAAACAAGTTTCGCCTGATTCTTTTAAATAAATCAGATTTGGCGGATCCGAAGTGCAATGCGCAGTGGATGGAGTATTTTAAAGAAAAAGGCTTCTTTGTGGTGGAAGTAAATTCCCAGCGGGGAAGCGGCATTAAGCAGATTGAAAAGACCGTTCAGGAAGTCTGTAAGGAAAAGATTGAGCGTGACCGTAAAAGAGGTATCCTTAACCGCCCTGTACGTGCCATGGTTGTGGGAATTCCTAATGTGGGTAAGTCTACTTTTATCAATTCTTTTGCTGGAAAGGCTTGTACAAAGACCGGAAATAAGCCGGGAGTTACCAAGGGAAAACAGTGGATTCGTATGAATAAGACTTTGGAACTTCTGGATACGCCGGGAATTCTCTGGCCCAAGTTTGAAGACCAGCAGATTGGCTTGTATCTTGCGTTGATTGGTTCTATTAATGATGAAGTTTTGCAGATGGATGAACTTGCAATTTATTTGATAGAACTTTTAAAACGGCATTACCCGGGCTTGCTTGCTGCCCGCTATGAAATCGAGGAGACCGAGGATCACGTAAAGGATTTGCATGAGATTGCCAAAGCGCGTAAGTGCTTTTTAAAAGGAGAAGAGCTTGATATTCGTAAGGCGGCAAACCTTTTGATGGATGATTTTAGAGCCGGAAGAATCGGTAAAATAACATTGGAGAGACCTTAAAATGAAGAAGTTTTTAAAAGAGGCATTGCAGACAAGTCTGATTCTGCTGATTGCATTGGTGATATCGCTTTTAATCGTTACCTTTGTGGGGCAACGAACTGTTGTGGACGGTGAAAGTATGGAAGATACTTTATTCCATGGAGATAATCTTATTGTGGATAAAATTACTTATCGTTTTCGTGAGCCCGAACGTTTTGAAGTGGTAGTTTTTCCGGCACATTATGATCAGCACACCTACCTTGTGAAACGAATTATCGGTTTGCCAGGAGAGACAATTTACATTGATGATAAAGGTGATATTTATATCAATGATGAATTGCTGGAAGAAGATTTCGGCAAAGAAGTGATTCTTAGTGCAGGTACTGCAGGGGAGCCTTTGACTTTAGGATCGGATGAATATTTTGTAATGGGCGATAACCGTAACCACTCTTTGGACAGCAGGGATTATATGGTCGGCAATATTAAAAGAGATGAATTAATCGGCAGAGCCTGGGTTCGGATTTATCCTTTTGACAGTATGTGTGTGATTAAACATGAGTAAGTAATCATTGAAATGCTAATGAAATATAGGGAAGAATAAAATAAAAATCCAAGTAAATATTTGATAAATCATAAAAGTGATACATAAGAATGTGTGAGGGAATTATGGAAATACGTATCGGATTTGTAAAAGAAGATTTTGCGAAGGCAAAGACAAAAGAAGAGTTGGAGTCATTTATCAGTACATACGAAAATGACGCCAGAAACAGCGTAATAGCATTGGTAGAGCGCGCAAAGAAGGCAATTGATGCATTGGAAAAAGAAATTGCCCGTACGGAAGTGATGAAGAAGTACGAGTATGAAAATGAGCAGTATGGCTTTGTTTGCGGTATCGATGAAGTGGGCAGAGGACCTTTGGCAGGGCCTGTTGTGGCTTGCGCGGTGATTTTACCTGCCAATTCCCAAATTTTGTATCTAAATGATTCAAAGAAATTATCCGAAAAAAAGAGAGAAGAATTGTACGACGTCATTATGAAGGAAGCGGTTGCGGTGGGCATCGGTATGAGAGATGCGGGACGTATCGACGAAATTAACATTTTGCAGGCGACTTATGAAGCAATGCGTGATGCGATTGCGAATTTAAAAGTGAAGCCGGATGTTTTATTGAATGATGCCGTAACAATTCCGGGTGTAGAGATTAAGCAGGTTCCCATTATTAAGGGCGATGCCAAGAGTGTATCCATTGCGGCGGCAAGTATTGTTGCTAAGGTAACAAGGGACCGTATGATGGTGGAATACGATAAAGAGTATCCGGGCTATGAGTTTGCATCCAGCAAGGGATACGGCACACAGAAGCATATTGAGTTTTTGAAAGCAAATGGTCCGACACCGCTTCACAGAAGAAGTTTTATCGGGAATTTTATATAAATGATTTTATATTAATTTTTAGAGTTTAATAATTCTTTTAGAGATTTTAATATTTTTAGGATTCAATAACTTTTAGATTTTTAAAACAGAGGTTATATATGGGTTTTAGTTTATCCAACTTAATTTCATATGGCACAACCACGCCGGTGAGTGATACTTCCGGCGTTTCAAGTAGTGTCCAAACCCAGTTGGATAAAGGGATGGCAGCACTAAAGAGTATGTCGCCGGGTGAAACCTTACAGGGTGAAGTTGTTTCGGTAAACGGCAACGAAGTCACGTTAAAAATTGCGGATAATGCTGTTGTTTCGGCCAAATTGGAACAGAGTATGAATGTTGCGGTCGGACAGAAAATGATGTTTGAAATCAGCAATAACAGCAACGGACAGGTGGCTTTAAGGGCGTTGTTTACCAATCTTGCGCAGGAGCAGTTGGCGACAAATGCCTTACAGATGGCGGGGATTGAGACCAACGGTCAGACTGCACAGATGATATCGGGGCTTATGAAAGAGGGTATGCCTATTGATATGCAGACACTTCAGAGCGTGTATCACGATATAATCAAGTATCCCGAAACAGACCAGTCTTTGCTGGTACATATGCATAAAATCGGTATGGAGACTACACCTCAGAATGTGGAGCAGTTTCAGGCGCTTGTAAATTACGAAGAACGTGTAGCCGGCACCATCAATGAATTAATCCATGAGATTCCGGGTGAATTGAAAAATATGGCGCAAAACGGTGATATGGCTAAGGTTATGGCAGTGACGCAGGAATTGGTGTCCTTGATTTCAGAACATGAAGCCATGACAACTCCGGAAGGTATGCAAAGCGCGGTTTTGAATGGTGAAGTTTCTGCTGAAAGTGTAAATGGTCAGAATGTCGATGTTCAAAATAATGCAGCAGGAAACAATGCGGAAGGCGTGGCAGTGTCCCAAACAGGCGAAGCGGCGACGGTTCAACAGTCAGCTATGGATAAGGCCCTGGCGGCTTTGGAAGAGGCTTTAAATCCGCAGAATCAGGCACATACATTAGTGGATGGTGATGAAGCACTTGACGCTTTAACCGGTACAAAGGGTGAAGATGCCACAGCGTTGAATGCAAATGATAAAATTCTATCCGGTGTTTTGACGAAGGCGGAATACACAGAATTAGCAAATGCATTGGAGCAGAACGGATTTTCCAAAGAGACGGTTGCTTTGGTGAAGAACGGTAATTTGCCCTTGAATGAACTTTTTACCGCATTGAAAGCGGAATTAGCGGGGAAAGATGCTGCAGTGGCCGGGAAACTATGGGATAATCAGGCGTTTAGTAAGCTTATGACCAAACAATTGCAGTCAGCATGGCTTTTGGATCCGGCAGAAGTAGAAAACGGTAAAAATGTCACAGACTTTTATAATCGTATTAATCAGCAGGTGAATTCGGTTATCAGTTCCATGTCACAGTCTTTGGCGGAAAGTTCGGTTTTATCCCAGAGTCTCCAGCAGTTTCAGGAGAATGTGGATTTCTTAAATAACTTAAATCAATTTATGCCTTATGTGCAGTTGCCGTTGAAGATGAATGGTCATTCCGCAACAGGAGATTTGATTGTCTATGCGGATAAAAAGAGCCTTGCTGCAGGGAAAGATACCGTAAGTGCCGCTTTGCATCTAGATATGCAGCATTTGGGTATGGTTGATGTTTTTGTTAAGATGCAGGATAAAAATGTTACTACGGATTTTTGCCTTGAAAATGAGGAAACTTTGAATTTTATCGCGGAACACATTGATATGTTAAGCGAACGCCTTGAACGACGCGGTTATAATTTAAACACGCAGATGAAGGTAAAAGATACGAAGATGTCTTTAAAGGAAGATATTTTACCGCAAACTCCGAGCGGCAATTTGTCAGTGAATTCCCAGGGGGAAGGTGCGACGGCAATTTATCGTTTTGATGTACGAGCGTAGGTGTTTATTTCAGGCTTTGAATTGATTTATAAAAGATGATAAATGAATTAGCATAGATTTTGAAACGATGAATGAATTAGTAGAGTTTTCTGAAACGAGGAATGAATATGCAGAATCAGAAACCAAAAAGAAAACAAGCCATTGCTTTGGAATATAATCCCAGCGAAGATGCACCGAAGGTCATTGCGTCGGGGCAGGGGGCTTTGGCAGAACGTATTATAGAAAAAGCGAAAGAGTCAAATGTGCCACTTCATCGTGATGATAAGCTGGCCGATACATTGTCCCGATTGGAAATTGGGGAAATGATACCGCCTGAATTATACGAGGTGGTGGCGGAAATCCTTGTGTTTGTGGATGCTATGGATAAGATTCGCCAAAAGGAATTGGATCAGAGGAGGAAGTAATATTAACAAGAGGCAGACCGGAACAGAGTATGAGACACTTGCGGTAGCATACCTTGAGAAGCAGGATGTCAGAATTGTGGAGCGTAATTTCAGAAATCGCTTCGGAGAAATTGATATCATAGGATATGATGAGGAGTATCTGGTTTTCTTTGAGGTAAAATATCGCAGGGACGAAAGAAAAGGTAGCCCGATTGAGGCTGTTTCACCGAAGAAGTGCCACACCATTTGCAGGGTGGCGGATTATTACAGGATGAAAAACGGTATCGGCGATTTCTCGCCTATGCGGTTCGATGTAATTGCAATCTGCGGTGACGAAATAGAATGGTTTCGGAATGCGTTTGCATATTGTTAATTTCTCTGCGCCATATAAAATGCATAAGAAAAGAGATGATGGTCTTTGAGACAGGAAAATAAAAAGAAAAGAAAAATAAGAGCAGGAAGAGTAATCCCGTTGCTTCTTGTGATTGCTGTACTTTTTACGGGATGTTTTTTGTTTGGATATTATCATAATAATGCAGAGGCTGATTTAATATCGGATATAAAGACGATTTTTCAGTTGGATGATACAAAAGAGAGCGCAGCTTTAGAGGATAGTACAAATGAGCAGGTGAATAGTGAATTATCGAGCGGTGGCGACAGTCAGGGCGGAGATACTTCGCAAGCGGAGAATGATGCATCGCAATTTATTGCACTTCCGACAGAACCTGATGCACTAAAGGAGTACCTGATTTCACAAACTACTGCCGAGGGCCGTATGCGTGCGGTTCCAAAAGACGTACCGCCTGCGGTAAAAGGCATATATGTCACAGGTCCTGTGGCCGGACATGAGCGTATGGAAGAGATTATTCAGCTGGTGGAAGAAACTGAGCTAAATGCCGTAGTAATCGATGTAAAAAATGACGACGGTTATATCACCTATGCTATGAGCAGTGAGACGGCAGAGGCCTTGGGAGCCAGGGTAAAATACGTGAAAGATATGCCTGCTTTGGTAGAACGCTTGCATGAGAAAGGGATTTATGTGATTGCGCGTATCGTTGCATTTCGCGACCCGCATCTTGCAGAGGCTAAGCCGGAATGGAGCGTTCACCGTACCAACGGAAGTATCTATTATGATAACAGCGGACTTGCCTGGGTAAATCCTTATAAAAGAGAAGTCTGGGATTATTTGATTGAAATTGCAGAATGTGCGGTGGCTGACGGCTTTGATGAGATTCAGTTTGATTATGTGCGTTTTTCAACGGAAATTAAGTCCGGTGAAGTGGACTACGGAGAAGATTCCGCAACGGTATCCAAGACAGAGATTATTACGCAGTTTACAAAATATGCCCATGATCAAATTTCACCCTTGGGTGTGTATGTTTCTGCAGACGTATTTGGTACAATTATTGATAATTCTTATGACAGCGGTATTGTCGGACAGGATTATGCAGCAATCAGCAGTAATCTGGATGTGATCTGTCCGATGATTTATCCGTCCCATTATGCGTCCGGCGTTTATAACCAGAAGTATCCAAACAGTGCGCCCTATGAAATGATTACAGGTGCAATGCAGGCGTCGGAGACAAAGTTGTCAGGCCTTTCTGAAGCGGAAAGACCTATTGTACGTCCCTGGCTTCAGGATTTTACGGCAAGTTGGATTAAACCTTACCATGCTTATGGTGCCACAGAGGTTCGCGAACAGATTCAAGCGGTGTATGATGCCGGGTACACGGAGTGGATTCTTTGGAATGCGTCGAACCGTTATACGAAGGAGGCACTTTTGCCGGCGGAGACGGATGCGGTAACCGGTGCTGATATGAATGAAAGTAAGCAAGAGTAAAGAACGAATTGATTGCCTAATATAGTTATAGTATAATTGACAAATAGTGTTAGGAATTTTATAATAAGTGGCAGTGCTTCCATATTTTATGGGAGTACGGAATGTTTTGAATGATTATGCGTGGTAAATTTGCCGGCATATAAAATATGCAATAAGAAACGGAGAATACGAAAATGACAATTTATGACGAGTTGCAGGCGAGAGGTTTGCTTGCACAGTTAACGGATGAAGAAGAAATCAAGGAGCTTATCAATAACGGAAAAGCAACTTTTTATATTGGTTTTGACCCTACGGCAGACAGTCTTCACGTAGGACATTTTATGGCACTTTGCTTAATGAAGAGACTTCAGATGGCTGGTAACAAGCCTATCGCATTGATTGGTGGCGGTACCGGTATGATTGGTGACCCTTCAGGCAAGTCTGATATGCGTAAAATGATGACCAAGGAAACCATCCAGCACAACTGCGACTGCTTTAAGGAGCAGATGAGCAAGTTTATTGATTTTAGCGATGGCAAGGCTATGATGGTAAACAATGCGGACTGGTTGCTTGATTTAAATTATGTTGAATTTTTAAGAGAAGTTGGTCCCCATTTCTCTGTAAACAGAATGCTTACCGCAGAGTGCTACAAGCAGAGAATGGAAAAAGGCTTAAGCTTTTTAGAGTTTAACTATATGATTATGCAGAGTTACGACTTCCTTATGTTGTACGAGAAATACGGCTGTAATATGCAGTTCGGCGGTGATGACCAGTGGAGTAACATGCTTGGCGGTACCGAGCTTATTCGTCGTAAATTAGGTAAGGATGCATATGCTATGACCATTACCTTGCTTCTTAACTCAGAAGGCAAGAAGATGGGTAAAACAGAGAAGGGTGCTGTTTGGTTAGATGCAAACAAGACTTCACCTTTCGAATTCTATCAGTACTGGAGAAATATCGGCGATGCGGATGTTTTAAAATGTATCCGTATGCTTACCTTCCTTCCTTTGGAAGAAATTGATAAAATGAGTGACTGGGAAGGCAGCCAGTTAAATACAGCTAAGGAAATCCTTGCTTTTGAATTAACCAAAATGATTCATGGTGAAGAAGAAGCGGAGAAAGCACAGGAAGCTTCCAAGGCATTATTCGGCGGTGGCGGAAACAATGCCAATATGCCTACCTATACTTTACAGGAAGAAGACTATAGAGACGGTAGCATCGACTTAATCGGTATTCTTGCAAGTGCGAAGCTTGTTCCTACAAGAAGCGAAGGCCGTCGTGCCATTGAACAGGGCGGTGTAGCCGTTAATGATGAAAAGATTACCGATATTAAGAAGGTTTACACCAAGGAAGAAATCGGCGCCGGCGAATTCATCGTAAGACGTGGAAAGAAGAATTTCTGTAAAATTTTGGTGTAGTGAAGCTTGCAAGACATAGGTTTTATGTAGCTGATGGTTTTTATAAAACCTTATCAAGCCGTTTGTCACATGTTTGCGACCGTATGTCGCATTTTACAAACAAATAGTATAAAACGTGTTAGAATGCAGGAGTATGAGAGTACTTCTGCATTTTTTAATTGTCTAAAATTATTATTGGGTAGAAAAGTACTGTAATTAAAGGAGGAATTAAAATGAAAAAAAGATTGTTAAGTATCATTCTTGCAAGCGTATGTGTTATGAGTTTGGTTGCATGCGGTGGCGAATCAAGTAAACCTGCAAAAGAGTACGGACCGGAAGCTATGTGGGTATTACAGACCGATTTTGGTAAAGACTTAAAAGAAATTGAAGGTACCATCGGTCACCCCGATTTGGTTCTTCCTATTGATTTGGAAAACTTGGATTCCTTCTCTGCCCCCTATCATGTATATTTCAATGAAGGCGGTCGAGCAACCGAAACCTGCCAGACTGTATCAGAAGTGGTAGTTTTGGAAGATTCCATGATTAGTAATGGCGTATTAAACGATATTACATTATGGGTAAATTCTGAAAAAGGAGAAGGAAGAAGCGAAGATTTGGATCCGGATAATTTAAATGGATTGGATGCTATTTTTATCCGTAATTACGGAGAAGAAAAGTTGTCGGTTAAAGAGTGTTATGAACAGAATTGGTGGTGCATACAACTTGATAATGAGGAAGATGTAGTAAACAGTCTTCAGCTTACCATAGGAGAAGAATTTAATGCTATCGGCAACGCTATTCCATTGAAATTAGGTGCGCCTGATTATCTCGCACCGTTGGAGAAGCACAATGAAATGTCAGAAAGCGAATACTATACATTTATGGAAGCAGAAAACAGTATTGAATATACATTAATCTGGGAATATAAGGATTATGTTATTACAATTCATATTCAGGACTTTGCAAACGAGTATGCTGATGAAGAAATCAGAATTAAAAGTGTTCAGTACTATACACCGGAATGTTTTGATAAGATTAAAGAAGAACGTTATCCTGTTATGTTTGATATGCCTTAATTATTTATAGTATATCCGATTGGTTTTTATATAAAATATTGTTATCTTGCTATAAAGTAAAAAATCAATTAATATATCATTGTGGCATACGCCCGAATACATATTGGAAAAGGTATTATTAAGATGCAAATTTACCTGTGTGAGGACATTAAGGCACATGCGGGACAGTTACAGGAAGTGCTGGAAGACTGTGCACGAGAATGTAAAACAGATTTAAAAATTACCGGCTTTTCGACTGCGGAAGATTTGCTGAGTGATTTACGAGGGAAAAAGGAGACTGGGGAGCATTTTCCCATTCTTCTTTTTTCTGATATCGAATTGCCGGGAATGAGTGGCGTGGAGCTTGGAAAGATATTAAAGCGTGAGATGCCGCAAATTCGTATTGTTTTTATGACAGCATACGAACAATATGCGATAGAGGGCTATGAAACCGGGGCAATGCGTTATTTATTAAAGCCGCCGATAAAAGGTGAGATTATCAAAATTCTTCTTGAAATGATAGAAGTACAGAGCCGCGAGAAATATATTATTATAAAAAATACAAAAGAAGAGATTTGTGTTTCAGTAAATGACATTTTATATATCAGTGCGGAAGATAAGTATCTTGTAGTACATACGAAGAGTCAGAAACTTTTAACCAGAGGAAGTTTACAGGATTACGAAGATATGTTGGAACAATGCGGCTTTTTCAGGGTGCATCGTAAATATCTTGTGAATTTGCGTCATCATAAAAGTATTACAAACGGAAGTATCATTTTATCAGACGAGGTTATGATTCCCATAAGCCGAAGAAAAGAGAATGCATATCGCAGTGCTTTTATGAAATATATTGAGGGAGGCCTGCTGCAATGATGGAAGGCTTACTCTCTTTTTGCTTTGTTTTTATAGATTTATTGGTTTTATATGATTTGATACTGCTGGTTGAAGTTCCCTTTGGTATTCCGATGAAGAGTAATCTTAAGCAATTGGCGGTTCTGGGACTTTTGTTTATTGGCTATTATGCAATTTTTTGTTATGTGATTATACCGCCTAAAGTTGTGATTGCGTTGTTTGAGTATTTATTTTATGCTGCGGCAATTGTATTTTTGGCCAAAGAAAAGCGTTTTAAGGCGTTGTTTTTATCTGTTCCTGCTGTGTTGGTTTATATGCAGTGGACGATGAATTTTGAACTGATAGAAGTATTATTTGGTTGGAATAAATTCGGAATCATGATTGATGATGTGTTTGTCACACCGCTTTGGCTTGTTGCGGATCTTTCATTTTTTGTATGTTTGGTGCTTTTAAAATGTTTTGTCGGCAAGAAAAGTGTTCAGGTTACCCTTTCCCTATGGGAAGGCATTATTCTGGTTGTATTTTGTGTTTTTGGATCTTATTCTTCAAAAATTCTTGTTATGTTACAGGAGACTTTTGATGACAGGGCGCTTAATATTGCCTGGGTTTTATTTGTATTACTTTTAAATGCGGCACTTGTATACGCAATCGCCTATCGCAAAAGAGCCAAGCATTTTCAAGTGATTTCCGAGAATTACAAGCAACAGTTTGATGCAGAGTATGCATATTTCAAAGAATATAAGAATGAGAATAAAGAGATATCCAAATTTCGTCATGATTGGAAGAATCATATGATTGTGATACAGGGATTGTTGGAACAGGGAGACATGGAAGAAGCAAAGGCATATTTTAATGAAGTATCGGGCAAGGCCGATGTGTCTAAGTGGAAAGTTGTTACCGGTAATGAAACCCTGGATATGATTCTTGCATCGAAGATGGTGATGATG
Source organism: Lachnospiraceae bacterium (assembly GCA_017622505.1). GTDB lineage: Bacteria > Bacillota > Clostridia > Lachnospirales > Lachnospiraceae > UBA3766. The sequence goes on along the minus strand of JAGAQZ010000133.1, from coordinate 21,630 downwards.
CAGGAAAAAGACATTGAGTTTCATTTTACGGGAAGTCTTATAGGGATTTCTTATATGAAGCCTGCGGATTTATGCATTGTGTTCTCTAATTTGATTGACAATGCCATCGAGGCGGCAGAACAATGTGATAAGAAGGAAATTTGTGTTAAGGTAACTCACAGCCCGGAATATTGTCTGTGCGTGATTGAGAATACGGTGATTGATAAAGTAATACCGGATGAGAAGGGGCTTCTTTCTACAACGAAGGAAGATGTGCATAATCACGGCATCGGCCTGCAGAATGTGAAAGAGATTCTTCAAAAATATTCTTCGGAATTAGAACTTGAGTCAGATGAGAGGTTTTTCAGAGTAAAAATATTATTCCTAAAGCAAGAATGTTAAGAGGTTGTCACGCTTTTTAGGGCGTGACAACTTTTTTTGTCATTTTTTATAAAATGTATTGACAACTTTATTTGTCAATGTTATATTGCGTTTGACAAGAAAAGTTGTCAAGTTGCAAACGAAAGACGTCAAAGTGCAAAAAATAACTGTCAAAAGTATTTTATGAATATATCTGTGGCAGAAAAGGATTACTGCACAAGACAAATTGCAATTTGAAATGTTTAACCAGTGTGAGAGGAGACACGAGAATGGAAGAGAATATGGTAATGGATACGGTTGTAACCGAGAATCCGCAGGGAAATGAACCTGACAAAGCAGGCTGGATCAAAGAAATGAAGAAGGCAGCGGTCAAGATTGGCTGGAAATATTTTGTATTCGGTCTTGCGGTTATTATTGCACAGAATGTATACGCATTATTATTGCCGGAGAAATATTACACTGAATCCTGGGCAAACTTTTTAATGATTATTATTCCGACTTACTGTATCGGATTTCCCCTTTTGTGTTTATTGGTACATAAGATGCCCAAAGTACAGATTGAGAAAAAGAAGATGGGCTTTTGGAAGATTGTATTAACTATTATTATCGGCAGTGGTATCTGCGGTGTGGGTATGGTAGTCGGTACGGTGGTCAGTGAATTGATTACAATGCCTTTCGGTGTCAGTGCGGCCAACAATAATACTTTAAGTAATTTGATGATTCAGTCTAATGCATTTTGGAGAATTTTTACGGTTGGTATTTGTGCACCCATTTTTGAAGAGTTGATTTTTAGAAAGTTATTAATTGACCGAGTGATTAAATATGGTGAGTTTGCTGCCATTATGATGTCCGGTCTGATGTTTGGCTTGTTCCACGGCAACTTTGCACAGTTCTTCTTTGCAACAGGTCTTGGTATGTTATTTGCTTTTGTTTATGCAAGAACCGGTAGAGTGTGGTACACCATTATACTTCATATGGCAGTAAATATGACAACTTCTGTGGTGACAACACCTTTGGCTATGAAGGTTTTGGAACATCAGGATATCATCGAAAAAATTTCCGAACTTTCCACAAGACCCTCTAATGAATTAATGGCATATTTAGAGAAACCGGAAGTAATGGAAGTATTTGGAATTATGATGGTTTATACCTGCTGGATGATGTTCCTTGGTGTTTGTGCCTTGACAGGTGTGATTTTATTCTTCGTATTCTTAAAGAAGTTTAAGTTAAATGCAACTCCGATGGGTGTTAAGAACAAAACCGTATTTCTTAAGAGTTTTGTAAACGGCGGAATGATTTTATTTGTATTAATGAGCTTGTTTCTGTTTGTGAACTATTATTTAAATATGATTTTACCTGCAATAATGTAAAAATAGGGGGTGGCACAAATGCCATTGTATAACAGATTAAAAGAACTGCGGGCCCGTAAAAACATAAACCAGCAGGAGTTGGGGAAGTTAGTAGGGGCCAGCCGTCAAACCATAAGCCTGATTGAACGAGGGGATTATTCCCCCTCTGTCACCCTGGCAATTAAAATCGCCAAAGTCTTTGATGTGACGGTAGAAGAGGCATTTCAGTACGAAGAAGACTAAGGAAATAGTATAGAATATAAAATATAAAGGGAATTTGGAAATATTAACCCAAAGAGATATATCATACTATCTTTTGAAAGGATTGTTTATAAAAAATGGATAAAGAAAATCTTAATGTTGAAACAGAAAATGGTGATGTGTGTACGGACATTTCCGGTAAAGAAGATATCATAAAAGATGAAACTGCTGCACGTAAAGAAGAAATTCGTAAGGAAGACAATAACAAAGTCGGTTTGTTTGCCGTCATATTAGTGATTTCCGGGTTTGCAGGCGGTGTTCTTGGCGCAATTGGTATAGGATTGGTGGACTCAATGAGGAAATCCGGATTGACCTTTGTGGAATTCTGGAATCAGTTGCAAAGAGATTTTGCAGTTCCGGCTTCATTTCTTTTGATTATTTTGGATGTGATTTTTATCATAATTTCATTTTCATATCTGCATAGGGCCAAGAAACTTTGGAAAAGTGATATGGATGAAGATGAGAAATATGAAGTAGTGGATAGAAAACTGTCCATAAGCATTGTGATATCGAATGTTACCTATTATGTGAACTTTGCATTCTTTGGTTTTGCCTTTTATGCAGCAATGTCTTTTGTGGAAGGTGTATCGGAGAATTGGCTGCATATTTATATGAGAATGATTGACCTTGTGGTATTTATGGCTACATTATTTATCAATCTTGCAATTCAGAGAGCATGTGTTAACCTTACAAAGCTTATGAATCCCGAGAAAAAGGGTAGTATTTATGATATGAAGTTTGATAAGGTCTGGTATCAAAGCTGTGATGAAGCAGAACGTATGCAGATTGGTCTGGCATCTTATAAGGCGTTTCAAGCTGTGAATAATACCTTGATTGTACTTATGGTAATATTTGTATTGGGCGCGATGTTCCTTGAAATAGGTATTTTACCTATTGTAGTGATTACCGTGATTGCGTTGGTAAACAATATCACATATGGTGTGGCATCTATTAAACTTGGATCCAACACCTGCGGAAGTAAAATTTCTTAATCTAAAACTAAATGCAAAAGCCGGAACGTAAAGTAATAATATAAGTTATAAAATACAAATTCTTAAATAAGAGCAGTTATACATAACTACACATAACAGAAAGCCCCTGATTTCGTTTGAAATCAAGGGCTTTTATCTTTAAGCAATAACTATAAAATTTAGAATTCAATATCCACTTTTCTTGCATTGTACATCTTCACGATTTCATGAATTTTATCCGTAGGAGTTAAAGTATGAGTCAGTGAAGTATCGTGATTCATAAAATCAATGATGGAAGCGGTAAACTTACTCATATCAGCCTGTAAATAGTAAGGACGCTGTAAAAGTTCGGGAAGGGTATAAGTAAGGTTGGTAGTGATAACCTTATCGAAATATCCCTTTTCATAAGCCTTATCAAAAGCTTCCAAACCGTTTGTGAACAAACCAAAAGTACAGCAGATAAATACGCGTCTTGCATTCATTTCTTTTAACTGGCGTGAGGTATCCAACATACTGTCGCCGGAAGAAATCATATCGTCAATAATGATTACGTCCTTACCATCGATGTTATCACCTAAGAACTCATGGGCAACAATAGGATTCTTGCCGTTTACAATGCGGGTATAATCACGACGCTTATAGAACATACCGGTGTCTACACCAAGAACGGTAGCAAAGTAGATTGCACGGTCCAAAGCACCTTCATCAGGACTGATTACAACGGTATGATTTTTATCGATAATCAAATCATCTTCATTGTTCAACAAGGTTCTTGCAAACTGATAATTCGGTGTGAAATTATCAAAACCGCAGAGGGGAGTAGCATTCTGTACTCTGGGGTCGTGGGCGTCAAAGGTAATGAAATTGCTTACACCCATTTCACTTAATTCTTCCAATGCATAAGCGCAGTCCAAGGACTCACGGCCGCTTCTTTTATGTTGTCTGCCTTCATACATAAAGGGCATAATAACGTTAATACGGTGTGCCTTACCGGTTGCGGCTGCAATAATACGCTTTAAATCCTGGTAATGATCATCGGGAGACATATGATTTACATAGCCGTGCATTCTGTAAGTAAGGCTGTGGTTACATACGTCAACCAAAAGATAGAGGTCCTTACCGCGAATGGATTCTAATAGTTCTCCTTTGCCTTCGCCGCTGCCAAAGCGGGGAGTGTTATATTTTACAAGGTAATTGTCTTCGATGTAACCCTGAAAAGCAGGGTCATTTTTATGTACGTTATTGATTTCCTTGCGGAAAGCTACGAGATATTCGTTGATTCGCTCGCCAAGCTGTTTTGCGCCTGGTAAAGCAATAATTTTCAACGGGGCCACCGGCATGGCGTTTTCAAGTTCAATTAAATTAGGCATATATATGAAATCCTTTCTCTAATAGTATGTACACATATGTTTTTATGACGATTGTAAGAGAGTATATTGCCATAAAAGCGTTACTTCTTTTATATCATTGCTGACAATTTACGTCAAGAAAAGCTTGCAATCTTTGCTTGTGAAAGTTGTAGGAGTGGTGTATTATATAATAAGTGAGTTTTGTGCTTAAAAGACTTGTTAGCGTATGTTTATTATATAAAAGATAATTGAACAATACGGCACAGTTGATGGAAACAGAGAAATGAAGAAAAAGAATTTACATGTAATCAAAGAGGTTTTGCCGGGGAGCATTGCGGAAGAATGCGGAATGGAACCGGGAGACGCAATTATAAAAATAAATGGCGAAGAAGTACTGGACAGCTTGGACTACCGTTATATGATGGCGGATGAAGAGCTTGTTATTACTGTGTTAAGTAAACAGGGCGAAGAAGTGGAAGTCGAAATTGAGAAAGATTTCGATGAAGATTTAGGCGTTGAGTTTGAGAATCCTTTTATGGATGAATACCGTTCCTGTTCAAATAAGTGTATTTTTTGCTTTATTGACCAGATGCCGCCGGGGATGCGTGAAACCCTGTATTTTAAGGATGATGATGCAAGATTGTCATTTCTGCAGGGAAATTATGTTACTTTGACCAATATGTCGGAGCAGGATTTAGACCGCATCATCCGATATCATTTGGAGCCGATTAATATTTCGTTTCAGACCATGAATCCCGAACTTCGTTGTAAAATGCTGAATAATCGTTTCGCGGGCGATGCATTAAAGAAAGCAGATCGCCTGTTTGAAGCAGGAATTGCAATGAACGGTCAGATTGTTCTTTGTAAAAATGTAAACGACGGGAAAGAATTGGACTATTCCATTGAACAGCTGATGAAATATATTCCGGTATTGGAAAGTGTTTCGGTGGTGCCGGTTGGTTTGTCGAAATACCGCGACGGATTGTATCCCCTTGAGCCTTTTACCAAGGAAGATGCCAAGAGAGTGCTTGCGCAGATTCACGGATTTCAGGCGCATTGTATTGCTGCCTTTGGCACGCATTTTGTACATGCTTCCGATGAGTGGTATTTGCTGGCGGAAGAGGAACTTCCTACGGAAGACAATTACGATGGTTATTTACAGCTTGAAAACGGCGTGGGTATGTTGCGTTTGTTTGAAGATGAATTTGATGAGGCCCTGGATTACCTGAAGGAAGATGTCAAGGAAGATCCTACATTGGCAAAGATACTTTATCCTGCAAATTTCGATGAATCGAAAGCTGAGAACGGACAACCTTTGTATAATAAGCGTACTGTAACCGTTGCAACAGGCAAATCAGCTTATGATATGCTTATAAGATTGTCCGAAAAAATTATGAACGAATTCCCGCAGATTCAGGTAAATTGCCGCGCGATTCGTAATGATTTCTTCGGAGAACAGATTACGGTATCCGGATTGATTACCGGCGGTGACTTGATTGCGCAGTTGCAGGGAACAGAGCTTGGAGAAGTTTTATTGTTGCCTGAGAATATGTTAAAGTGCAACGAGGACGTTTTTCTGGATGATGTAACGATTTCTGCGGTGGAAAATGCTTTACAAGTAAAAACAGATATTGTAAAATCAAGCGGTCAGGCATTTTTATTTAAAGTGCTTGGTTTAGAGTGCGAATAAATTGTATTTTATATAAAGTTGTGTGATTTCATTGCCGGTAGTTTAAGGCAATGAAATATGGAAAGAAAGGTTAGTATGGCTAAGAAGAAAAAGAAACCCATAGTTGCGGTGGTTGGACGCCCGAATGTCGGTAAGTCTACTCTGTTTAATGTGCTTGCGGGGGAGAGAATTTCCATTGTAAAAGATACTCCCGGCATTACACGTGACCGTATCTATGCGGATATTACGTGGTTGGATAAAAGCTTAACATTGATTGATACCGGCGGTATTGAGCCTGACAGCAAGGATATTATTTTATCCCAAATGCGCGAACAGGCGGAAATTGCCATTATGACAGCGGATGTAATTCTTTTCCTTGTAGATGTAAAGCAGGGACTTGTGGATGCGGATGCTAAGGTGGCAGATATGCTTCGCCGCAGCCAAAAACCCGTACTTTTGGTGGTAAATAAGGTTGACAGCTTTGATAAGTATATGGCAGATGTATATGAATTTTATAATCTCGGAATTGGTGACCCGATTCCTATTTCTGCTGCAAACAGACTTGGTATCGGCGATATGCTTGATAAAGTTCTGGAATACATTCCGGAAGACGCTTTTACCGAGGAAGAGGATGAAAGACCTAAGATTGCCATCGTTGGTAAGCCTAATGTAGGTAAGTCTTCGATTATTAACAAGCTTGTGGGTGAAAACCGTGTGATTGTTTCGGACATCGCAGGAACCACAAGAGATGCGGTAGATACGGAAGTTACTTATAACGGTAAGGAATATGTTTTGATTGATACTGCGGGTGTCCGTCGTAAGAATAAAATCAAAGAAGAACTGGAACATTTTATGATTGTACGTACCGTTGGTGCGGTAGAACGTGCAGATGTGGTTGTTCTTGTAATTGATGCGACAGAAGGCGTGACGGATCAGGATACTAAGATTGCGGGGATTGCCCATGAACGCGGCAAAGGTATTATTATTGCGGTGAATAAGTGGGATGCCATCGAGAAGGATGATAAAACCACCAATAAATTTACTGCAGAAATCCGTGATATGCTGGCATTTATGCCTTATGCGGAGATTATGTTTATTTCTGCAAAGACCGGACAGCGTTTGCCTAAGTTATACGAAACCATCGATTTGGTTATGGAAAATCATGCTTTGCGTGTGGCAACCGGTGTATTGAACGAAATTATGATGGAAGCGGTTGCAATGCAACAGCCTCCTACAGATAAGGGTAAAAGATTGAAGCTGTTTTATATTACGCAGGTTTCGGTCAAACCGCCTACTTTTGTAATCTTTGTAAATGACAAGGAATTAATGCATTTTTCATATACCAGATATATTGAAAACAGAATTCGTGATGCATTCGGTTTCAGGGGTACACCTTTGCATTTCATTATTAGGGAAAGGAAGGAAGATTCATAATGGCAATTTTAGCAAGAGTTTTATGTTTGCTGATTGGTTATGGTTTAGGTTCAATTTCGACATCATACCTTTATGGTAAGGCAAAAGGAATTGATGTCCGTGAGCACGGAAGCGGTAACGCCGGAACCACAAATACATTAAGAGTAATGGGAAGAAAAGCAGGTGCCATTGTTTTGGCAGGTGATATGTTGAAAACATTCCTTGCGATTCTTTTAACCTGGTTGATTTTTCACTGGTTTTTCCCTGATATGGATTATCTTTTGAGAATTTATACCGGTGCCGGTGTTATTCTCGGACACGATTATCCGTTTTATATGAAGTTTAAGGGCGGTAAGGGAATTGCATGTTCGGGTGCGATGATTTTATCTTTCTACTGGGGCATTATTCCTGCTTCTGTGGTTATTTTCTTTGGAATCTTTTTTATGACACATTACGTATCGTTGGCGTCCATTTTCCTGTATTTGGGATTTATGGCACAGTTGTTGATTTTTGGCCAGGGAGGATTGCTTGGAATGAGCCAGCCTGCGCTGATTGAAATGTACATAGTGGCGGCACTTTTAACAGCACTTGCATTATTCCAGCACAGAGAGAATATCAAGCGTTTGATTAAAGGTGAAGAACGTCAGACGATCCTTAAAAAGACCAAGAAAGACGGAGAACTCGGCGAGCTTGCGAAAGAAACTGAAGAAAAAGTCGAGGAAACTGTGGAAGAACTTGCAGCTGTTTACGGTGAAGAAGAGAAAACAGAAAAAGTTACTGTTATTGAACCGCAGAAAAAAGATAACAAGACTGACAATGAGGATAATATTGTAGAAGAAGTTATTGAAGAAATCGAAGAAGAAATTCAGGAAGCTGTTGAGGAAATCAAAGAAGAGGCTGAAGAATTTGTTGAAGAAGTAAAAGAAAAGATTACTGATAATGATGATTCGGACGAGGATTCTTCTGACAGTGATGTGGAAGATTTGTCTGATAATTCGGAAGAAGACAATTAAACAGTAAATTTTTTTATTTAAAATAATAAGCGAGGAAAAAGAAATGGCAAAAGTCGGTATGATCGGTGCCGGAAGTTGGGGAATTGCACTGGCGAAGTTATTATATAACAATGGAAATGAAGTTACGGTTTGGTCTGCATTGGAAGATGAAATCACAATGCTTCAGACGGAAAGAGAGCACAAGGACAAATTGCCCGGTGTAGCACTTCCGGATGATATGATTTTTACAGTGGATTTGGAAGAAGCAATGAAAGATAAGGATATGCTTGTACTTGCTGTTCCTTCGCCTTTTGTAAGAAGTACTGCGGCAAGAATGCGCGAGTTCATACGCAAAGGACAGGTTGTTGTGAATGTAGCCAAGGGTATTGAAGAGAAGACGCTGACTACCTTATCCGGTGTTATTGAAGATGAACTTCCTAATGCTGATGTAGCTGTTTTATCAGGTCCTTCCCATGCGGAAGAAGTAGGTCGTCAGATTCCCACAACGATTGTTGTAGGTGCGAAGAGTAAAGAAACAGCAGAGTTTATACAGAATTTGTTTATGAGCGAAGTCTTTCGTGTGTATACAAGCCCCGATGTGCTTGGAATTGAAATCGGTGCGGCATTAAAGAACGTAGTTGCATTGGCTGCAGGTATTGCGGACGGTTTAGGCTATGGAGACAATACCAAGGCTGCGTTAATTACCAGAGGTATCAATGAAATTGCCAGACTTGGTATGACAATGGGTGGTAAGTTTGAAACCTTTTATGGATTATCAGGCGTAGGTGATTTGATAGTGACTTGTGCGAGCCAGCATTCAAGAAACCGTAAAGCAGGTATGTTAATCGGTCAGGGTTATACTATGGAAGCTGCAATGGCTGAAGTTAAAATGGTCGTAGAAGGTGTTCATTCTGCTAAGGCAGCAATGGCGCTTGCCAAGAAGTTTGAAGTGGATATGCCTATTGTAGAGCAGGTTAATGCAATTCTTTTTGACGGACAGCCTGCTGATCAGGCCGTGAAAGAGCTTATGCTTCGTGATAAAAAGATTGAAATTATGGATGGCGTGTGGAAGTAATTCTATAATTTGAAAGTTGACCTATGTAACTAAAGTTGACTTTATTGTAAAATGCTTTGATGATATAATCCTTTTATAAAAAAGAAGGAGGATTTAATGATGCGTACAATGGAATTTAAAATGGAGCGGGAGAATCTGGTATCCATCGGTGATACGGTTAAGGTAACCGAGGGTGTTTTGCCTTCCAGCTATTATTATACGGCAGAGCCTGCCATTGCAATGTCCGGAAATTACGCATATTATGAGCGTTTGAAGAGTCGCGAAGGCATTGTACGGGATATTTTGGATACGCCGAGAGGATATTTTCTTCAAATCGAATTTGATGAAGAGGAACCAGAGAAACGATAATATAAAAGATATTGATATGGTGCAGTCTTTCAGATTGCACTATACGTTTATTAAGGAGAAAACAGATGAAATATTTACACGTTTTACTGGATGCGGATATGACCTTGATTGATTTTAAGGCGGCCCAAAGAAATGCTTTGATTACAACTTATGAGAAGTATGGTTTTCCTGTAAATGAGGAAAGTATTGCATTTTATGATCAGTTAAATGACAGCCTGTGGAAGAAACTTGAGCGTAAGGAAATTACCAAACCTGAGTTGATTGACTGTCGTTTTAAAATAATGTGCGAGCATTTTGGTGTGGAGCATCCGGGAGATGATTCCATGGAGATGTTTTATCAGAGCGAACTTGCCAAAGGCCACGATTTGATGCCGGACGCTTATGAAGTTTGTGCAAGGTTGGGAAGACATTTTCGGTTGAGCCTTGTAACCAACGGAACAGCGGCAGTACAGCATCAGCGTTTGCAGGACAGTACGTTGTTACCTTTCTTCCAGAATGTCTTTGTATCGGAGGATATAGGTTTTAACAAGCCCAGTCACGAATTCTTCCAATATGTGTATGAGCAACTTGGTTGTCCGGATAAAAGCAGTATGATTATTGTGGGTGATTCCATGACGTCCGATATTAAGGGCGGATATGATTTTGGTATCGATACCTGTCATATTGTGCCGGAAACACCGGAGTATGGTGAGATAGTGCCGACTTATACGATTCATAATTTGAAGGAATTGTATGATGTTTTGTATGAAAAGCCGATGTAGAGCAGAACTGTATAAATTATAATTTAATAATATAATGAGGCGGTGCTAAGATAATTAGCATCGCTTTTTTATTGTATAAATATGTAATATGCTATTGACAGATTATGCTTAATAATATAGTATTAGTAATATACTAATACTTAATGCTTTATATAGATAGAAAGGTGAAACGAATGAAAGAGAAGCAATTATATTATGGAACGGGTATTGCTAATATTGTAATAGTGGTTATTACCGGAATTTTATTATATAAAAATAATCTTGCGGTTTTTATTATAAAGGATTCATATATCGATAACTATTTGCACCGGACGCTTTTTAGTCATTTGGCTGAACAGATTTTAGCGGTGTCTTCTTCGTTTGCATTTTGGTGTTTTGTCATCGCGATTGTGCTGACTGTTATTTCAATGATTCTTCGTAACTGTCGTAACTATTTAGGGGCTTATCGTTTCTTGTTTGCCGGTGTAGTGACGAATATTTTAACATTTCTTGTTTTTATGCTTACTAATATGATTTTGGGAAATTGCCGCATTGAGAGCGGAATATGGGCTTTAGCAATTGCAACAGTTCTTCTGATTACGGGAGGTCTTGTTATTTATTTAGGAACTCCTGAATTAATCAAAGGGCGTAAGAAACTGTGGGATATACTGATTGCTGTCGGTATTTTGGCGGTTTGTAGTTGTATCATTATGATTCCGACCTTGCAAAATGTAAAAGAAGATTTCAAATATGCCAAAGAATTAAGAAGTGTGATTTCTTCACAGCCTGATTCGATTGAAGAAGAAACGGAAGTGCAGATTGGCAATTACTATACCGGTTTGAGTGTATATGCTGAAAATAAGATTTATTATATGGATGGTGTAGATTCTTATAATATTAAAACGGTAGATAAGGACGGTAATGCGGAAGAATTCTGGGGAATAAAAGATGAAACACTAAACAGAGGAATTTTTTATGAAGGTGGATATCTGTATGTCAGTGTGGGAGGCTTGAATGAAGCTAAGAATCAACTTTTGAGAATTTCATTGGAGTCCGGAACCGAAGAAATTATATATGAGAGTAATAGCTATTTCTTGTTTGGGGTTGCTGACAATAAGGTATTCTTTACAACACCCAAAGATGAAAACGGTCTATGCGAGGTGCGTTATTTTGATTTAACGGCTGAGAATTTGGGCGAAAGCAGTGTTTTATATGATAAAGATGTGGATTATTATAATTTAAGTCATAATATATTTGTTTCAAGATATTTGTACAACGATTCATCGGAAGTAATGAAGTCTGTTTCATGGCTGCTTTCTTATGACGAGATTATAATCTATGAAGGGAATGCGTATCGTATGACAGCAAGAAATGGCTGGAAAGAATCAACAGATCTTGAAATGATTCATTACCACAATAGTCAATATGTAGAAACGTTAATTGATAATGAGGTGATGTGCCATAGCATATACGATGATAAATTATATTATGTAAAAGTAAAAGATGATACTGCTTATGAAGTAATTTGTTGTGATTTACAGGGCAATAATAAGACAACAATCGGCACGATTACAAAAGAGAAAGAGACATATTGTCGATATTTGGCTGTGGGAGAAGGGTTCGTCATGTTAAAAATGAGTGGTAACGGTGAGGAAGAATATGCGAGTCATGCATTTTATATGAAGTTGGAAGACGGAAGCAGTGCACAGTTATATTAATGGTGTGAGAAAATATCGTTATAATTTGTAAAAGGGTACATATAAAAAATGACCGGTTCATTATGCGACCGGTTATTTTTTATATAAAAAAGAAAATGATTAAGTCATACCGCCCAAAAGCCTGACATATATTGTAACAGATAAGTCAGGAGGTTTGTTATGGACAGAAATTATACGGATACATTTGATCTTTATCATGATATACAGGAACGTTGCAACGGAGAGATTTATCTTGGCGTTGTAGGGCCCGTAAGGACCGGTAAGTCCACTTTTATCAAGCGTTTTATGGATTTGCTTGTGCTTCCGAATATGACCGATGCGAATGAAAGAATGCGCGCGCAGGATGAATTACCGCAAAGCAGTGGCGGAAAGACTATCACAACTACGGAGCCGAAATTTATTCCGAAGGAAGCTGCTGAAGTGAAGTTGTCCGATGATGTAGAGATTAAGGTGCGGCTCATAGATTGTGTCGGTTTTATGGTGGACGGTGCAACGGGACATATGGAAAATGATGCGGAGCGTATGGTAAAAACCCCCTGGTTTGACCAGCCGATTCCTTTTACAAGGGCAGCGGAAACCGGAACGCAGAAGGTTATCAACGATCATTCCACCATCGGCCTTGTGGTGACTTGTGACGGTTCGTTTTCGGATTTGCCAAGGGAAAGCTATCTTGCGGCGGAAGAACGAACCATTACCGAGTTGAAATCCTTAAATAAGCCGTTTCTGGTGATTGTAAACTCATCAAAGCCTTATAGTGAAGAGGCAATGGGCGTTGCGGAAGAGATTATGAGTAAATATGATGTCAAAGCGATTCCTGTCAATTGTGCACAGTTAAAGAAAGAGGATATTAACCGTCTGCTTACAGAGGTTTTATATGAGTTCCCGATTGCAAGACTGGAATATTATATGCCGAAATGGGTGGAACTTTTAGACGGTGACCATAAGGTGAAAACAGATATGGCCACCAGGATTGCAGAATATGCCGCAGGCTTAAACTCTATGCGTGATGTTGCAAACAGCAGCCTTAATTTAAACAGTGAATACATAACACAATGTAAAATGGACTCCATTGATATGGCCACAGGCAAGGTTTCGATGAGTCTTGCGGTAGATGACAGCTTCTATTATGAAATGTTAAGCAATATCCTTGGAAAAGAAATTACCAACGAGTGGCAGTTAATTGATACCTTAAAACAGGTTGGGGCTAAAATGCAGGAATATTCCAAGGTTGAAAATGCCGTAGATGCGGTTCGCATCAAAGGCTATGGCGTGGTGACCCCTGAAAAGGCTGAAATCCGTCTTGAAAAGCCGGAATTAATCAAGCATGGTAACAAATATGGTGTTAAAATCATTGCCCACAGTCCCAGCATTCATATGATTAAGGCGGATATTGAAAGTGAAATTTCGCCTATTGTAGGTACGCAGGAGCAGGCAAATGATTTGATTCAGTATATTACTGATGAAGGTGAAAAGTCTGATGGTATCTGGGAAACCAATATCTTCGGTAAAACCGTGGAACAGCTTGTACAGGACGGCATTAATCAGAAAGTAATGTCCATCGGTGAAGAAAGCCAGGTAAAATTGCAGGACACCATGCAAAAAATCGTCAATGAATCCAATGGCGGAATGGTATGCATTATTATTTAGTAAAATTATTAAGATATGCTTTGTAAACAGACCAAATTATGGTACAATAAAGGAGTGGAATTTCAGGTTCCATTCCTTTTTTACGTATGCATTTAAAAATAAGGGTTATAGGGTATACGTAATAATTTTATCAATTAATATATAGGTGGGGAGGGTTTACTATGAATCCGATTTATGAAAAGTTACAGTCTTGTGTTGCATGTGTAAGGGCAAAGACCGATTTTGTGCCGAAGGTGGCAATTGTTCTTGGTTCCGGCCTTGGCGATTATGCCAAAGATATTGAAGTGGCAGCGGAAATTGATTATTCCGATATTGAAGGTTTTCCGGTATCTACCGTGCCCGGACATGCGGGAAAATTTATTTTTGGTTATGTTGGAAGCGTACCTGTGGTATGTATGAAGGGACGTGTGCATTATTATGAAGGTTACCCGATTTCGGACGTTGTATTGCCCATTCGTTTGATGAAATTATTGGGTGCGGAAGTGCTTTTCTTAACCAATGCATCAGGCGGTATTAATCCCGGCTTCTCAGCAGGTGATTTTATGCTGATTGAAGACCATATTTCCTGCTTTGCGCCGAATCCTTTGATTGGACCGAATATTGATGAATTAGGACTTCGTTTCCCTGATATGTCACACGTATATGATGAAGATTTGAAAGTTTTAATCCGTGAGGCTGCAGCAGAGAATAACATTAAGCTTCAGAAGGGTATTTATATCCAGTTAACGGGGCCTTCCTTTGAGTCACCTACTGAAATTAAGATGCTTCGTACTTTAGGCGGTGATGCGGTTGGTATGAGTACCGTTGTGGAAGCCATTGCGGCTAATCATATGGGTATGAAAATCTGCGGTATTTCCTGCGTATGCAATCTTGCGGCAGGTATGACAGAGAATCCCCTGACCCATGATGAGGTGCAGGAGGCAGCGAATACAGCAGCGCCGTTGTTTAAGAAACTTGTGACTGAATCTGTAAAGAAGTTCGGAAATTTATTATAATTGTGAAATATAATACTCGAATATTGGGTTATGTTGAAATGTATATAAGAAAGTGCAGAGTTTGTCTGCACTTTCATGAGAGGAAAATGTTATGAAAGACGAATTATTGATTCAGGAAGCACTTTTGGCGCGTGAACAGGCATATTGTCCTTATTCAGAGTTTGCGGTAGGC
Organism: Lachnospiraceae bacterium; assembly: GCA_017622505.1. Taxonomy (GTDB): domain Bacteria; phylum Bacillota; class Clostridia; order Lachnospirales; family Lachnospiraceae; genus UBA3766. The sequence goes on along the minus strand of JAGAQZ010000133.1, from coordinate 6,571 downwards.
GCAGCACTTTTAACAGGAAGCGGTAAAATCTATCACGGCTGTAATGTAGAGAATGCATCCTATTCTGTTGCAAACTGCGCGGAGCGTACGGCGATTTTTAAGGCAGTAAGTGAAGGAGAGAAGGAATTTGTTGCCATTGCGGTTGTGGGTGGTAAAAAGGGTACTCCGCCCGTAGATTATACCTATCCCTGTGGTGTATGCCGTCAGGTTATGGCTGAATTCGGTGACCCGAAAGAGTTCCGCATTCTTGTGGCGAAGAGCGCAACCGATTACAAGGAATATGTGTTAAAAGATTTGTTGCCGGAGAGTTTTGCGCTTTTATAAAGTGATGTTTTTTATAAAGTAAGACTTTTATAATGTGAAGAATTTTACAGCATTTGATATTTTAATTTGGAGAAACTATGAGAATTCGTTTGTACCATGCAAGATTAATCAGTTTTGCAAACGGGGATACTGAACTAAAAGAGAATATGCAGGTAGGCATTGAAGATGGCAGAATTCTTTATGTGGCTTCTGATGAAGATGCAATTAAGGAACAGTATGTCTGGGATGTAGAGCGCGATTGCGGGGGGAATCTTTTATTGCCCGGATTTAAGAACTGTCATACCCATTCTGCGATGACATTTCTTCGTTCCAAAGCGGATGATTTGCCACTGCATGAGTGGCTGAATGAGACGGTATTTCCGGCAGAAGCCAAGCTTACGGCGGAGGATATTTATGTTTTTACCAAGCTTGCGATTCTGGAATATTTGCAAAGCGGTATTACGGGCATTTTTGAGATGTATTTAACGCCTGACAGTATTGCAAAGGCTTGTCGTGAAGCGGGAATGCGTATTACCATGACGGGTGGCGTGAATAATTTCTCTCAATCGGTAGAATTACTGGAGCAATGGGTGCAAGAATTCAATGAGCCCGATGATTTGGTGAAATTTGTGCCGGGATTTCATGCGGAATATACCTGTTCCAAAGAATTGTTAGAGCGTATTGCATCATTGGCACAGAAGTATAAAATGCCTGTGTATGCCCATATTTCCGAGACGAAGAAAGAAGTGGCGGAATGTAAGGAACGCTACGGAATGACGCCGGTGGCTTTTCTTGACAGTATGGGTATGTTTGAATATGGCGGTGGCGGATATCATATGGTACATCTTGAAGAGGAAGACTATGAAATGATCCGCAAGAGAAAGCTGTATGCCATTACCAATCCGGCATCCAATTGTAAGCTTGCAAGCGGAATTGCACCGGTTACAAAACTTTTATCGGAAGGCATTCCGGTAGCAATCGGTACGGACGGACCGGCCAGCAACAATGCACTGGATTTCTTCCGTGAAATGTATTTAACATCTGTATTGGCTAAAATCCGTGATGAAGATGCGGCTGCTTTACCTGCAATGGAAGTGCTGAAAATGGCCTGTTATACAGGTGCCCATGCAATGTGTACGCCGGAATGTGACAGTATTGATGCAGGGAAATGCGCAGATTTGATTTTGCTTGATTTATCACAGCCGAATATGCAGCCTTTGCATAATATCGGTAAAAATGTGGTTTATGCCGGCAGCAAGAGTAATGTGATTTTTACTATGATAAGCGGTCGGATTTTATATGATAATGGTGAGTTTGCCATTGGTACAACGAAAGAAGAAATCTATGCCGAGGCGAACAGGATTTTGAATCGGATTTTTGCGTAAGTCCCGGGTGAATTAAATTTTATGCGTAAAATTAGAACATATTTATAGATTATGTGTAAAAGAGATACGAAAGACAAGATTTAAGTTTTTTGTATTGAAAGGATTCTTATTTTATGGAATATGCAGTTTTTTTGGGCGCGGTAGTGGCCTTTTACCTGATTGTTGTTATTCAGGGAAAGATAAACGAACGTAGCGTCAGAAAGCATTTTATTGCACGATTAAAAAAAGAATATGGTCACTTAAACGAGGCGGAATACAGTAACGAGCGTATGATGGCGGTAAAAGGAATGTATGAGTGGCACGAAGGCGAGAATTTTGCCGTAGATGACATTACCTGGAACGATATCGACGGTGACCGCCTGTACAAAAGCATCAATCATTGTTATTCGTCTGCGGGAGATGAGTATCTGTATTACCGAATGCGTACTCCGCTGCTTGAGGAAAATGCAGAAGAATTTCATAAAAATGAGGCGATTTATGCCTATTTGGATGCGAATGAAGAAGAACGAATCCGTTTTCAGCTTTTGTTTGCGATGATGGGGCGGACAGGGAAGTTTTCTTTGTACCGATATTTGGAGTATTTGTGTGAACTACCGATGAAGAAGGCGGTATCTTTCGTTTGGCCCTGGATTCTGCTTGTGGCAGGCATTGTATTGCTGTTTGTAAATGTATATGTGGGACTGGCAGTGCTTTTATTTGTTATTGTATTTCAGAATCTCACTTATATGAAGAAAAAGAAAGAAATCGAGCCGTATCTTATCAGTTTTGAGTATATTCTAAGGATGCTTTTAACTGCGGAAAAAGTAGCGAAAACCGTACCTGATGTCTGGAAAGAGGAAGGCGAAGAGTTACGAAAACTTCGCAAGACATTAAAAGATATTTCGGGATTTAACCAGTGGTTTGTATCTACGGATAATTCGGCAAATGCGGCTATGGATATTGTTTCTGCGGTTTTGATGTTTGTGAAGATGCTGACACACGTAGATATGTTTATCTTTTATCGTATGTTAGGAAGTGTTTCTAGCCATACCGAAGAAATTGACCGAATTAATACTATTTTGGGTAAAATGGAGTCGGATATTACAATATGCGCATTTCGTAAAGCATTGTCTTTCTATGCGGTTCCTGACTTTGTAGAGCACGGTATGGAGATTGAGGAAGCTTTTCATCCTTTGATTGCAGAACCTGTGGCAAATTCTTTTACTTTGGAAAGAGGAATGCTTTTGACAGGGTCAAATGCGTCGGGTAAATCAACCTTCCTTAAGACTGTGGAAATCTGTGCATTGCTTGCGCAAACAATCCAGACAGTACCTGCGAAGAAGTATTCGGCAGAACGTTATCGTATTTATTCATCTATGTCATTAAGAGATGATTTGGAGAATGGCGAAAGCTATTATATGGTGGAAATTCGTTCCATTAAACGAATTCTTGAAGCGGCCAAAGAGCCCGGAACCAAGGTTTTGTGTCTTGTGGACGAGGTTTTGCGCGGAACCAATACCGTAGAGCGTATCGCGGCCGCATCGGAGATTATGCGTTCTTTTACCGGAGAAAATATACTCTGTTTTGCGGCAACGCACGATATTGAATTGACACAGCTTTTGGCTGATGTGTACGATAATTATCATTTTGAAGAGCAGATTGAGAATAATGATATTATATTCCCTTATAAATTGTTAAAAGGACCTGCAAATACAAGAAATGCCATTAAGCTTTTACGGTTGATGGGATATCCCGAGAACTTAATTGAGCGTGCGGAATGGATGGCAGGCTGCTTTTTGGAAGAAGGGGAATGGAAAAATAAGGAGAGTAAGGCGTAATGAAAGTAACACTTTACAGCGACGGTTCCGCAAGAGGGAACCCTAACGGACCGGGCGGATTCGGTTGTATTTTACATTATACCGATTCAAAAGGCGAATTACACGTAAGAGAATATAGTGCGGGCTATAAGAAAACAACCAACAATCGTATGGAATTGTTGGGAGTGATTACCGGTTTTGAAGCGTTGACGAAACCTTGTGAAGTTACCGTTGTTTCGGACTCTAAATACGTGACGGATGCTTTTAATCAGAAATGGATTGATTCCTGGCTTCACAATAACTGGCGTACGGCAGGGAAGAAGGATGTTAAGAACGTTGATTTGTGGAAGCGACTTTTGGAAGCAATGAAACCGCACCAGGTAACCTTTGTCTGGGTAAAAGGACATGCCGGGCATTCTGAGAATGAGCGTTGCGATGAACTGGCGACGGCAGCTGCGGACGGCGACAATCTTCTTGACGATGAGATTGGTGCAATGATAGAATAATTAATATACAGTTTATTGGACAGATTGATTTGAGATTTCTAAGCTGATAGGTATGATATAACAGGAAAGGAGAATAATCCATTGTCATAAGCGATGAGATTATATGTAAAAAGATGAGTATGATGGCATTTTTATCTGTTTTAGCTAGTTATTTATTGGTATTTGTAGTATTTGTGGTTGCAATTGTAGTTGCAGTTTTTCTTGGAATCGGTCTTTACAAGCTGATCCATAAGAATAAAATGCAGGAAGTTGCAGAAGAAAACGATACGGAAGTTGCGACCGAGTAATAAAGGTAATATTTCTATTGATTGACGTATACAGATGCGTCACGGTAAGGAGGTACTATGCCTAAATCCGAGAAACAAAAGCAGAAATTATTATATATCATCAAAATGCTTCAGGAGAAAAGCGACGAATCTCATCCGATTAAGATGGAAGCGATACTTGAAATGCTTGATCATGAAGGTATTAAGGCTGAACGAAAGAGTATTTACAATGATATGGATACTCTACGGGATTTCGGCTATGATATTGTGCTTACCAAAGGCAAGAATGGTGGATATTTTCTGGCGTATAGGGATTTTGACGTAGCAGAGTTAAAGGTTCTTGTGGATGCGGTACAGGCGTCACGTTTTATAACCACGAAGAAGTCCAAGGAACTAATCGGTAAAATTACAACTTTGGCCGGAGAACACGAGGCGAAGAATCTGAAACGTGAAGTTTATGTTATGAATCGTATTAAGTCTGAAAACGAGGCGATTTATTATAATGTAGATAAAATTCACAGTGCAATTGAGGATAATAAACAGATTACGTTTAAGTATTTGGAATATTCCGTAAATAAAGAGGCGGTTCCCAGACGAAACGGCAAGACCTATAAAGTAAGTCCACGTGCACTTGCGTGGAATGAAGAGAAATATTATCTGATTGCCTATGATGCGGAAGCGGATTTGATTAAGAATTATCGTGTGGATAAGATTAAAGATATTACCGTGACGGAGGAATCACGCATTATTCTTGAAAAGGATCGAAATTTTGATGTTGCTGAATATTGTAACAGAGCCTTTGGAATGTATTGCGGAGATGATGAAACCATTACGGTACGGTTCCCGAATCACTTAATCGGTGTAGTGATTGACCGGTTTGGCAAAGAGGTAAATATATATAATTCGGGTGATGATTCTTTTGAAACCCGTTTGAATGTATCTGTCAGCCCGCAGTTGTTCGGTTGGCTTACCGGTTTGGGGGCAGATGTTAAAATAGTAAGACCGGAACGTGTGGTTGAGCAATATAAACAATATATTCAGGAAATTATGAAACAATATAAATAATCAGGTTGATTTTACACCCTTAAATGAAATTCATTTAGGGGTGTTTTTGATATTATAAATTATTTTACAGATTGATAAATAAAATATTAAATTTATAAGATAATTTTTATAAAAACAACTTTATTCGTGTTGACATTAACACACACAACATCTATACTATATCTTGTATCGCAATTTAAAAAAATATAATTTATTGGTACAATATATAGGATTTTATGTAAATCAAATCAAAGGGGAAGAAGTGTATGGAGAATAAAACAGATTACGGTAAAATTTATGTGCCCAAGATGGCTGTCAAAGTTGTAAAGAAAGACGGTAGCAAGGAAGAATTCAATGTCCAGAAGGTCATTGATGCTGTAAATAAGTCTGCATATCGTGCGTTGACCAAGTTTACGCCGGAAGATGAAGCGCAGATTTGTAAAAGTGTGGTAGATAGCATTGATGAAATGGGAGAAGAGTTGATTCCCATTGCTAAGATGCACAATATTGTTGAGCGAGCATTAGAAGGTGTGAAACCTATCGTTGCAAAGAGTTATCGCGATTATCGTAACTACAAGCAGGAATTCGTTCGTATGCTTGACGATGTATATAAGAAGAGCCAGTCTATTATGTACATCGGCGATAAAGAAAATGCAAATACAGACTCTGCTTTGGTTTCTACCAAGAGAAGTTTGGTATTTAACCAGTTGAACAAAGAGCTTTATCAGAAGTTTTTTATGACTACGGAAGAGATTCAGGCATGCCGTGACGGATATATTTATGTGCACGATATGTCTGCACGTCGTGATACTATGAACTGTTGTCTTTTTGACGTGGCAAACGTGTTAAAAGGCGGTTTTGAAATGGGTAATATCTTTTATAATGAACCCAAGTCTTTGGACACCGCTTTTGACGTAATCGGTGATATTGTATTAAGTGCGGCAAGTCAGCAGTACGGCGGTTTTACCGTGCCTGAAGTGGACAAGATTCTTGAACCCTATGCGGAGAAATCTTATCAGAAATATATTAAGAAATACCTTGCGATGGGCGTAAGTGAAGAAGTGGCAAAGAAAGAAGCAGAAGAAGACATTATCCGCGATTTTGAGCAGGGATATCAGGGCTGGGAATATAAGTTTAATACTGTAGCAAGCAGCCGTGGCGACTATCCTTTTATCACAGTGACCGCAGGTCTTGGTACCGGTAAATTTGCACGCCAGGCTTGTATTTCTATGCTTAACGTGCGTAAAAGAGGACAGGGCAGACCGGAATGC
>JAGAQZ010000132.1 GCA_017622505.1 Lachnospiraceae bacterium | reverse complement strand
TCCTTCATACGGTCCCGAAATGCGTGGCGGTACCTGTAACTGTAGCGTTGTTATCAGTGAAGAATCTATCGGTTCTCCCTTGGTAACACAGCCGGATGTATTAATCGCAATGAACCTTCCTTCTTTGGATAAGTTTGTAGACGCTGTTGTACCCGGCGGTACAATCCTTGTGGACAGTTCTATGATTTCCAAGAAAGTAGAACGTACAGACGTAAATGTATACTACATTGACGCTACCAAGATTGCAGACGAAAGAGGTTTAAAAGGCTGCGCAATCATCATTTTGGTAGGTAAAATGTTCAAGGAAGTAGGCTTCTGCACCAAAGAAGCTTTGGATAAAGGTATCCAGAAAGTTATCCCTGCAAAGAAAGCAGCAATGCTTGGTTTGAATCAGGAAGCATTAAAGATTGGTATGGAATCATAAAAGATTTTTATCAGGATGGGAATCGTTTTTATACGATTCTCTATTCCATATTTGCATATGGAAATGCTTCGCAGATATGCGCACCTCGCAGAGAGGAGGTTACACTGGCGTGTCTGCTCGGGCGCAGAAAGAGTCGCGAGCGACTCTTTCATCTTTATTTTAAGGAGGTTAACTATGGACGAAATCAGAGAAATCGCCCTGCGTATTAAAGAACTTCGTGAAATATGTGATTATTCGGAAGAAGATATTGCGAAGGAACTTGGCATCAGCGTGGATTTGTATAAGCAGTACGAAGCCAACGGCCAGGATATTCCCATTAACGTAATTTATCAGCTTTCCAAGTTATATAAAGTGGATTTCTCAGAAATACTTACAGGTGTATCCGCTAAGTTGAAAACTTATCAGGTAGTACGTGGCGGAAACGGCCAGAAGGCTGACAGATATCCGGGTTACGAATTCAGAGACCTGGCTTATCATTATGCAAATACCATTATGCAGCCTTTCCTGGTAACATTGGATCCTTCTGATAAAAAAGCAGATCTCGTATCTCACAAGGGAGAGGAATTTAACTTGGTGTTAGAGGGTACTGTCGTCGTCACCTTTGGTGACCAGGATATCGTTTTAGAAAAAGGAGACAGTATTTATTTTAACCCTACCTACCCTCATGGACAGAGATGCGGCGGCGATGTGCCTGCGACCTTTTTAACCATGATTGCGGAGTAAGGTTTATGCGTACAAAGCATGGAATGGAGAGAAAATGTTAGAGAAGTTTTTACCTAGGATTCAGTTTGATTCCTACGAAGATTTTAAAAAGAATTATACAGTAAATATTCCCGAGAATTTTAATTTCGGTTTTGATATTGTTGACGGCTGGGCCAAAGAAAAGCCTGAAAACAGAGCTTTGGTTTGGTGCAACGACCATAACGAAGAAAAGGTTTTTACCTTCGAAGATATGAGCAAGTTATCCAACAGGGCAGCGAACTTTTTTGCATCCAAAGGCGTAAAAAAAGGTTCCGTTGTAATGCTTATTCTCAGAAGACGCTGGGAATACTGGGTATGCGCAACCGGTTTGATTAAGCTTGGTGCCATCGTTGTTCCCGGAACTTTACAGCTTACTAAGAAGGATATTGCGTATCGTGCGAATGCCGCAAACATTGAAATGTTTGTATGTTTAAACGATGCGTACGTAGTAGAGCAGATGGAGCTTGCTAAAGCAGAAGCACCCTGTATTAAACATATTGCTTTGGTGGATAATACAGAACGTGAAGGCTGGATTAATTTTAACAAGGAATTGATGGAACAGCCTGACGTATTTGAGCGTCCTACAGGTGATGCAGCAACTAAGAATACTGATATTATGCAGATTTATTTTACATCCGGTACAACCGGTATGCCTAAGATGGTTTGCCATAATTATATGCATCCTTTGGGACACATTGTTACTGCAAAATATTGGCAGAGAGTACGGGAAAATAAGCTTCATATGAGCGTATCCGATTCCGGCTGGGCGAAGTTTGGCTGGGGTAAAATCTACGGACAGTGGATTTGCGGTGCAACTATTTTCTGCTACGACATGGACAAATTCATCCCGGCAAATCTGCTTGGCGTAATCGAAAAATACAAATTAACTACTTTCTGTGCACCGCCTACCATGTATCGTTTTATGTTGCAGGAAAAGGTGGAAGACTACGACTTATCTTCTGTTGAGCAGTGGTGTACCGCAGGTGAAGCGTTAAATCCTGAAGTTTTTGACCGCTGGGAAGAATTAACCGGCAGAAAGATTGCATCAGGTTTTGGTCAGACCGAAGGAACTGTTTTGATTGCATGTTTCGAATGGTTCGAAGCAAAGCCAGGTACTTTGGGTAAGCCGTCACCGATTTATGACTTACATCTTCTGAATGATAAAGGTGAAGATTGCGAGAACGGTGAAGAAGGTGAAATCGTAATTTGCGGTTTGGATAAGAATCCGCCGGTTGGTCTTTTTGTAGGATATTACAAAGACGAAGAGATGACGAAGGAAGCTTTGGGTAGCGGTTCTTATAACCTAAAAGACGTTGCTTGGAGAGACAATATGGGCTATCACTGGTTTGTAGGTCGTCATGATGACGTTATCAAGTGCTCCGGTTATCGTATCGGACCTTTCGAGGTTGAGAGTGCATTGGTTGAGCACCCTGCAGTTGTTGAGTGTGCGATTACAGCAGCACCCGATCCTATCAGAGGTCAGGTTGTTAAGGCGACCGTAGTACTTGCTAAGGGATATACACCTTCCGATGAGTTGATAAAGGAATTGCAGAATCACGTTAAGAAGGCAACGGCACCTTATAAATATCCCAGAATTGTGGAGTTTGTAGATGAATTACCCAAGACTTTAGGCGGTAAAATCAAACGAGCACAGATTCGTAGCGAGGATGCAAGCAAATAAACGTTTTGAACGGATAGGTAAAAGGAGAATAGAATGAGCAGTAAAAAACGTGAATTGCAGAAGAAGAAAAGAGAAAAAGCAATCCGCAGAGCACAGATGAAAAAGAGTGTGCGCAATATTGCAATCGGCGCAGCAATTGTTCTGGTTTTAGGATTAATAGGATATTTTATTTATTATAAAACCGTACTGATCACAGCCCCTATCGAGAATTACAGTGAAGGTCTTAATGAAGACGGCACCATTGAAGGCGTTGTTGTGCAGGATTATGTTAAACTTGGTCAGTATCAGGATATGAAAGTCGATTACAGCGAGCTGGGTGTGGATGAAAGTATAATTGAGTCCCAAATTGAAACCGTATTGAATAATAATAAGGAATACTCTACAGAAGCAGGCACAGTTGTTCAGTTGTATGATGAAATTAATCTTGATTATGTCGGAATGATTGACGGTGTGGCTTTTGAAGGAGGCTCTACAGCGGATGGAGGTACTGTTATTACGGTTGGCGAAGCCGGATACATTGATGACTTCGAAGAACAGCTTGTGGGTCAGAAAATCGGTTCAGAATTTGATATTGAAGTAACATTCCCCGAAGAGTACGGGAATGCAGAATTGGACGGCAAGGATGCAGTGTTCAGCATTCGCTTAAATGGTATCTACAGTAAGCCGGAGTTTGATGACGCTTTCGTAAAAGAGCATTTGTCTGATGTTGCGTTAACAGCTGAAGCATACCGAGCATACTTATTGGAAGAGGCTGAAAAAGAAGCATTGGAGCAGTATATGCAGACGTATTTAAAGGATTATTGTCTGGTGCAGGAATATCCGGAAGATTACGTGAAAGATGTTATGGGTCTTACCAAATTTGCGGATCAGCAGGAATATGATTATATGAATCAGCTTTTTGGTGGGGCATACGGTACACTTGCTGAATACAAGGGCGCAGCCAACGAATTGGAATATGAAGCTGCATTAAGATTAAGAGCACAGGAAATTGTAGCCGGTCACATGAGTGTTCAGGCAATCTATGAAGATGCCGGACTTTCCGTTACCTCAGAGCATATGGATGCGGTAATGGAAGATTTAGGCGCAACTGCTGATTTTAAACTTCAGATGGAAGAAATGTATGGCAAGGGATATATTAACCAGCTTGCAATGAAACAGGCGGTTGTCGATTATCTTATGGACAATGCGGAAATCGTGAAATAGTTGCTCCGTGTCGGAACGAAAGGAGCTGTTAAATATAAGTTGCCTGCGGAAAGTGTGACATAACCTTGATATATCCAGTCATACTTATTGCCACTGTTTCATACAATGTAAAAAAAGCATGGCAGGGCAACTTTGAAAACATATATCGAAGAACGCGCTATCGAAGTAGCAAACTATATTATTGAACAAAATGCCACCGTAAGACAAACCGCGAAGAAGTTTGGCATCAGTAAAAGTACCGTACATAAAGACGTTACGGAACGTTTGGAAGAGATTGATCCGTCTCTTGCCAAAAGGGCAAGAATCGTGTTGGATGTCAACAAGTCGGAGCGACATATTCGCGGCGGAATGGCTACGAAAGAGAAGTATTTACAGCAACATACATAACCATATAATAAAAGTCCTTTTACGCTTATTTTGAGAGAAAAGCGTGTGCAGAAACACGCCCTTTCAAATAAAAGAAGTAAAAGGATTTTTATATTTTATAAAAGATGCAAAAAATCTGTCGTAAAAGGTGGTAAAAAGGTGCTTTTTCTTGACTATGAACGCTAATTGGAATAAAATAGTATTAATTATACTCATTGGGGGAGGTAATTAATTATGGTGGAGTTAAATAAGGGGTTAGTCTATACAAATGATGACTGTGTAGGCTGTAACAGATGTATTTCGGTTTGTCCTGTTTTACAGGCAAATCATGCAGTAGTGGACGGTGCTTTCAATGTTGTTAGGGTAGATGGGGATTCCTGTGTGCATTGTGGTGCGTGTATTGATGTCTGTCAGCATAAGGCGAGAGACTATGAAGATGATACGGAACGTTTCTTTGCGGATTTGGCGAAGGGTCAGAGAATCAGTTTATTACTGGCACCTGCTTTTATTGCAAATTATCCGAACGAATACAGACAGATTCTGGGATATTTGAAGAGCCTTGGCGCAAACCACATTATCAGTATCAGTTTTGGTGCGGATATTACGACATGGGCATACTTGAACTGGATTACGAAACATAATTTAGTTGGTGGTATCTCACAGCCCTGTCCCGCAGTTGTGGACTATATTGAGCATTATGTTCCGGAATTGGTTTCTAAACTGGTGCCGATTCACAGTCCTATGATGTGTGGTGCTATCTATGCGAAGAAGTATATGAATGTAACGGACAAGCTGGCATTCATCAGTCCTTGTATTGCAAAGAAGTCTGAGATAACAAGACCTCAGAATGCAGGATATATTGAGTACAATGTTACTTTTGAGCATCTGGTTAAGAAGCTTAAAGGTATGGATTTAAGCAAATACAACGGTTTCGATGAGATTGAATACGGTTTGGGTAGCGTATATCCCCAGCCCGGCGGTCTTCGTGAAAACGTGGAACATTTCCTTGGAAGAGATGTATTTATTCGCCAGATTGAAGGCGAGAAGCATGTATATCATTTCCTGGAAGCATATGCAGACCGTGTAAAAGCCGGCAAGGAACTTCCTTTTATGGTAGATGCCTTGAACTGTGGTGGCGGATGTATTTATGGTACTGCTACCAATCCTGAGAATGAAATGAATGATGATATTTTACTTGAGATTCATAATCAGAGAGTGAAATCAAATCGTCATAATAAGAAGAGTCCTTGGAGTAAGGAAATTGATTATGCTGCACGTTTGAAATTGTTGAACGAGCAGTTTAAGAAGTTGAATTTAGATGATTTTGTATGTACATACGAAGTGAAGGATCATCGTTTGGAAGAAGTTCCCGAGGAAGTTCTTGAGAACGTATTCATGAAGATGAAGAAGTACGAGCCGGAGCAGAGAAACATTAACTGTGGTGCATGCGGTTACAAGAATTGTACAACAATGGCAACTGCTGTTGCCTGTGGAATTAATGTAGTGGATAATTGTATTCACTATGTGAAAGATGAGCTTGGCGAGACCATGAGATTCGTGGAAGAGAAGGCTCAGGAAGCAGAAGCAACAAGACAGCAGAAGGAAGCGATTTATCAGGAAGTAGCAGCAGAGCTTGCACGTATTACTGAAGCAATGAATGAATTATCAGAAGGAAATTCAGCAACAGCAGGTGATGCGACCAATATGGCACAGATGATGTCTTCGGTTGCAGAGTTTGGTGATACAATGAAAGCATCTACAGATCAGGTTATGCATTCTGTTAAGGGTTATGATGAAATTAATGAAGAAATCATTAAGATTTCAAGTAAGACCAATATGCTTGCTTTGAATGCCGGTATTGAAGCTGCAAGAGCAGGTGAAGCGGGTAAAGGCTTTGCGGTAATCGCAGAGCGTGTAAGAGAACTTGCTGAATTAACCAAGTCTACAGTAGAAGGCGGACAGAAGCAGAGCAAGGATGTTATTCCTGCCATGGAAGAACTTTCTGTTGAAACAGATACATTCTTAACAAATATTTCCCAGGTAAATGAAGCAATTGTTACCCTTGCGGCAAACAGCGAGGAAATTGCTGCCAAGACTGCAGAAATTGAAGCATTGATTGCTAAGATTTCCGAGCAGATGCAACAGATGGTAGAATAATCAAGAAATAATGTCTGATTGCGTTTTATAAAAAAGATGAGAAGCGGAATACTATATACTATCCGTGGACAGAGGAGACAGAACATGACATTAGAAGAAAAGCAGCAGCATGATAAAGAAATCAGCGATAAGTTTTTGCTTCGTGACGAAGAGATTACGGAGGAAGAATATGCAGGCTTAAGTATCCAGGATATGTGCGTCCTGATTACCAATGCAAAGTGGTTGATTCAGTCGGGAGACCATATGGACAGTATGGATAAGATTGATGAAATGAAAGACCGCATCCGCAATATGCATTCAAAGCTGATTGATAAAATCAGAGCAGCAGAAGTTCTTTATACAGTAGTGGATAATACAACGGGCTATCCTTTTATTACTGAAATCAATAACTCCATTTGGATTTTCTCGGAACAGGAATATGCGGACAACTGTGTGGAACACTATAAGGAAGAACGAAGAAGTTTTCATACTATGGAGATTTCGAAAGAAAGTCAGTTGAGTTTTCTCGGAAGAGCCTTTTATACCAATGGTGTAGGCGGTATCTTCGTTGATAACGGTCAGACAGGCTACTATATTGAAAACAGGGATTTGGTATTACCACCCAGCTGGGAAGGTTTTCCGCCTAACCGTATTCCGGTAACCAATCCGGAGTTTATGCGTGCGCATTTGAAACTTTCGCAGGAGTTGGGATGGAAGGTTGAATACAGCGAGCGACGCAGAGTTGTTGAGAAGTTAGAGAATGCGTTGATTCGTGCATCTCGTGATGCAGTATTATTGGTACCTACCAAGGGAGCACCGGAATCCAAGAATGCAGCGGATATTCGCATTGGCGCAGATTCCAATGCAGCAATCCCCGTACTTGTGGCACCGGATGGCACCAAAGGTCTTCCGGTATTTACAGACTGGGATCAGTTCCATCTTCTTTATTCCGATAAGGAGTACCATGCGTGGACAATGGAGTTTGATGCACTAACAGAACTTCTGTACAACGAGGGCGGATATGACAGCATCGTTGTCAATGTAAAGAGTCGTCCACTGGATATTAACAGAAACACATTGAAGCGTATGGAAGCGTTGAAGCGCAAAGCGGAAGAACGCGCAATGTGGGAAGATGATGACGAATAAATCAATAAGATAAAAGTAAAGGACGCCAGGCTATGGCGTCCTTTTTATGTGCAAATGCAATTGGTAAAAATCAGCTATCCATAGGACTGTTCTCGCCCATATCCGAATGACCAAAGTAACGTTTGCGGTACTCTTTGGGACTCATACCATGACGTTCGCGAAAGACCTTTGCAAGATAACTGTAAGAAGAAAAATTTAAAAATTCGCTGATGTCAGAAAGACTATACTCGGAATATTTCAGCATATTTTCCGTGGCTTCCATTTTCTTGGACATAATGTAGTCAGAGATTGTGACGCCGGTTTCTTTGTGAAAAAGAGTGGAGAGATAGGAACGGTTTAGCCCCGTAACTTCTGCCAGGATTTCGCCGTTTACTTCTTCGTGCAGATGATAATACACATAATCCATGCATTGGATGACCGGCTTGGAAAGCACGGTTTTTCGCTGGTGAGAGGCTACCTGTTTGACATAGTAGGTAAGCATTTCTTTATGCAGGTCATTCACTTCTGCCACGGTTTCACATTTATCGGCCCTTTGGATAAAAAGGTCGCTGGCTATGTAGGCAGTTTCAGCATCCATCCCGCCTTCGATGGCATAGCGGGTTGCCAGGGTAGTAGAAGCGATAAAAAGATACTGTTTGTTGCGTAACGGATTGTCTGATAAGTGACCCACCGTATTTGAATGGAAGATACGCACGCCTTCCGTAACGGCCTTCATGTCCCCTTGTTTGATGTACTCGTAGGATAGAACTTCTTCTTTGTAGCTGTGATGTTTGATGCTGTTTTCACGTTGAATAAATTGCAGGTGAGTAATTTTTTGCGCAAGTGAATCGGGCATTGCATTTGTCCTTCCCTGTTCCGACGGACGCGAAACAATATAATGTAAACTTTTATACAAATAAAAATGACCATAAAAAATCACATTTTATTTCCTAAAATAAACAATATCACCAATTTTAAAAATATACAACAAAATTATCTAAAATCAAACAAAATTATTATAAATAGAAAAAACAGATTGCTATAATCCATAGCGATGATAAAAGTAAATATGTGATTAAGCGTCTGCAGATAAAAGAGACGCATCTATATAAAAATACAGAATGGAGGAAGTAAAATGAAAACTGCAAAAATGAATTTACGCAAAAACGCAGGAAATATGACAGACGGCGCCATTATGAGTTGTTTGTTGGCATTTGCTTTCCCGATTCTGATCGGAAATATATTCCAGCAGTTGTACAACGTGGTAGATACGGCAGTAATCGGTAACGTGTTGGGCGACAATGCCTTAGCGTCCATCGGAGCCGTGTCACCGATTTACAATCTGGTAATCGGTTTTGCAAACGGTATCACCAATGGTTTTGCGGTTGTCATCGCAAGGGCGTTTGGCGCAGATAAAGAAGATGAAATCCGTAAGTCCGTAGCGATGAGTTTCGTATTAACGGCGATTATTTCAGTGGTTTTTACCATCGGAAGCTTGCTTCTCTTGCGTCCGCTTTTGGTTTTCCTTGAGACACCCGTTACCATTATTGATGACACTTACAGATATCTTGTGATTATCCTGGCATTTTCAGTGGCGACCATGTTTTATAATATGTACGCAGGTATGCTTCGCGCCATCGGCAACAGCCGTGCACCGCTGTATTTCTTAATCGTAGCCATGATTATCAACGTAATACTGGATATTATCCTTGTAAAATACACACCCCTAGGTGTGGCCGGCGCAGCGGTAGCCACAGTCATTGCCCAGATTGTTTCGGTAATCCTGTGCATCGTTTATATTTATAAAAAATGCCCTATGTTCATCTTCCGTCCGAAGGACGTGGTAAAAGACTGGGCCCTTATCAAAGAACTGCTTGCTACAGGTATTTCCATGGGCCTTATGATTGTGGTGGTATCCATCGGTTCCGTAGCCCTACAGCGTGGCGTTAATTCTCTCGGGGAGCAAACCATTGCGGCACACACAGCTGCAAGAAAAATCGACGATATTTTTATGCTTCCTTTGAGCAGTATCACGATGGCAGCGTCTACTTTTGTGGGACAGAATTTCGGTGCCGGCAAGATGGACCGTGTGAAAAAAGGCATTATGTGTTCCATTTTAATTGATTGCGTGTGGAGTACTTTCGCATTACTTTGTTCCGTTTTCGGAAGCGAACTTATGGTGCAGTTATTAAGCGGTACGAAAGATCCGGAAGTTTTAAAATGGTCCACCACTTATATCCGCACGAATCTGCCCTTCTTCTATGTATTAAGTATCCTTGTAGTGCTTCGAAGCAGTTTGCAAAGCGTCGGCAGAAAAATCGTTCCGGTCATCGGAAGTATCGTGGAATTGATTTGCAAGTTTGCTGCCGTAATCGTAATCGTACCCTTATGCGGTTATATCGGTATCTGTTTCTTAGAGCCTGTAATATGGATTCTCAGCGCAATTCTTGTATGTGTAGATTATATGTGTTTTGCAAAAGTATGTCGCCCAAATCACTGTGAAGAGGAAGTGATACAATCACAGCCTTGCACAGTTTCAAACTCATAAACAAATCTCTTAAAAATGCCCGGCAAATAAGCCGGGCGTTTTTGTGTTTTACGGAAGTATGAAAGGATAACAAATGAAAGAAAAAGTTGGTGTAATAGGGCAATTTAGCGTTTGTCTAAAAATAATATAAAAAATTATTGACAAATGGAAAAAACAGGGATATATTGATGATATCAAAATGATATCAAACAAATATCATCTTGAAGAGGAGTTGTGTAAAAGAATAAATAAAACGGAGGAGAGTTTTATGGAAGAGAAAATGAAAATGAACGCAAGTGTAACGGAGAAGGAAATACGTCCGATGTCAGGTATGGTTATGTTGTTGCTTATTATTTTGGCATCACTGGTAAGTATTGGTCTGTTTGTTATAGGTGCCATGTTTAACCTGTTATTGATTATTGTGGGTGCAGTTCTTTTTACCGTTGCTATGATTTGTATCGGCGGTTTGAAAGTGGTGAATCCTAACGAAGCACTTGTGCTTACTTTATTCGGTAAATATTACGGCACTATTAAAAGTGCAGGATTTTACTTTGTAAATCCTTTTGCCACAGCTTTTAATCCCGGTGTAGAGAAGGTTGTGACTAAGAATGCAGATGGTAATGTGTATGTTAAAACAGTAGGCAACAAAAAGGTGTCTACCAAGGTTTGTACATTAAACAATGAGAAGCAGAAAGTAAATGATGTTTTGGGTAACCCCATTATTATCGGAGCGGTTGTTATCTGGAAGGTGACGAATCCTACGCAGGCTGTTTTTGCGGTAGAGAATTATCGCGACTATTTATCCATTCAG
>JAGAQZ010000131.1 GCA_017622505.1 Lachnospiraceae bacterium | reverse complement strand
CTTAGGTTCTCGCAAACCTGTTCGGTCTGTCCGCAGATATCTGAGGCCTCCACATTTCCGGATAGTGGATTAATGGCAATCTGACCGGATGTATAAACCATATTTCCGGCGATGACTGCCTGTGAATAAGGTCCGATTGCTGCGGGTGCATTTGTTGTGTAAACTGTTTTGCTCATATTTGGCCTCCTTTTTATACGATCTTGAATCCTTCTTTTTTCAAAGCTGCAGTGATTTCTTCTACATGTTCATAATTTCTGGTTTCCATGGCGATTCGTAAGTAACAACCATTTACGCTTTCGGTATCGCCGGCACGTTCGTGGTGAACGCTGGTTACGTTGCCGCCACAATCTGCAATAATGCGGGACACATCTTTTAACTGGCCCGGCTTATCGATTAATTCGATTAACAGGCTGGTGGAACGGCCGGACTTCATAAGACCGCGCTTAATTACCCTGTTCAGGCTGGTTACGTCAATGTTTCCGCCGGATACCACGCTGACTACTTTTTTACCCTGAATAGGGAATTTCTCAAACATAGCCGCTGCCACGGATACTGCTCCGGCGCCTTCCGCAATCATTTTTTGCTTCTCGATTAGAGTAAGAATTGCGGATGCGATTTCATCCTCTGTCACCAAAGCAATATCATCTACATATTTGTTAATTAATTCAAAAGTATTTACACCCGGCTGTTTTACGGCAATACCGTCTGCGATTGTGGATACGCTGTCAAGGCACTGAATTTGGCCTCCTTTTACGGAATTGTACATGCTGGGCGCGCCCGCTGCCTGTACGCCGTATACCTTAATGGAAGGGCGGATGGACTTGATTGCATATGCGATTCCGGCAATCAGTCCGCCACCGCCGATGGGTACGATTACCGCATCCACGTCATCCATATCGTTGGTGATTTCCAAACCGATGGTTCCCTGTCCGGCAATGACTGCCTCGTCATCAAATGGATGAACAAAGGTGTAACCCATCTCATCTCTTAACTGCAAAGCCTTCTGGTATGCATCATCATAACAACCGTTTACCAGGCAAACCTGCGCTCCGTATGACTTGGTGGCCTCCACCTTGGAAATCGGTGCACCGTTTGGTAAACAGATCAAGGAAGGAATTCCCTGCTTCGATGCCGCAAGGGCAACGCCCTGGGCATGATTTCCTGCGGAACAGGCGATAACACCACGTTTTTTCTCTTCTTCCGAGAGAGTGGCAATTTTATAACCGGAACCTCTAAGCTTAAAAGAACCTGTCTTCTGTAAATTCTCCGGTTTTAGAAATAAGTCACAACCGGGTGCAATTCCGTCAGATGCTACCACCTTCGTGGGACGGATAATGTCTTTCAATACAACCTGTGCATCAAAAATTTGGTCTAGCGTTAACATAGCTACCTCCTACTGATAATTTAGTAATTACTTCGAGAGAAACAGAACCAAAATCCACTTAGCAAAATCCGGCTTACAACGCAGAGAAAAACAAAAAACCCGCCTCAAAGCCTAAATTTTGCTTTGAGACGGGTGTAAATTCATTGCACTCGCGGTACCACTCAAATTGCGGATATATATCCACCACCTCTTCGAAGTCTATCAACTCCTATGCACTAACGTAGCATTCACGGGAAACGCCTACTCGATATGCAATCTTTGGGGCTTCCGGCTCGGAAGGGATAAAAACTCTGCACCATTTTGCCGGGATCGCACCTTCCCCGACTCTCTGTGAAAACGTTCCTGCAGGTTTCGTCTTCGTCATTGCCTTTATTTTTCAATTTTTATAGACACATAATATTCCTCTGCGTTGAAGTTGTCAAGCTTTAAAGTGATAAATTTTTTAAAAAATTTTTTGATTTTACCAAAAATTTAGTAAAATTTAATGATTTATCGCCTGTTTTCGGACGGTTGTAACTTTTAATGTTCCTTTGTTTTGTGATAAAATGAATATATATAGGGTTTTATACTTGTTTGTATTTGATTTTATGATATATCAAAGAACATTATGACTCCCCATCAACAGATAAAACATTCGAGGCACCAATGAAGAAAAAGAAAGAAACCTGGAGAAAACCGCATCATCAGCCAATTATATCCATTGCTTTGCCCTTTCTCGATTTGTACACCAGATGTACCTATCACATTAAGGTCGAAAACCGGCGCAAGGATAAGCGCCAGTATCTGATTCTGTTTAACCATCAGACGGCGTTTGACCAGTTTTTTGTGTCTATGGCTTTTTATCGGCCGATTTATTATGTGGCGTCGGAAGATTTGTTTTCCAAAGGCTTTGTGTCTTCCATTATACGATTCGTAGTCAATCCGATTCCTATCAAAAAACAGGCCACAGACCTGAAAGCCGTTATGACCTGTATGCGCGTTGCCAAAGAAGGCAGTACCATTGCCATGGCGCCGGAAGGTAACCGTACGTTCAGCGGTAAAACCGAATATATGAATCCTGCGGTAGCACGTCTTGCTCAGAAGTTAAAGCTTCCCATCGCGATTTTCCGCATTGAAGGCGGATACGGCGTTCATCCCCGTTGGGCCGATGACGTCCGCAAAGGTAAAATGCGCGCCTATGTTTCCAGAGTAATTGAACCGGAAGAATATGCCCAAATGTCTGCGGATGTTTTTTATACGCTTTTAACGCAGGAGTTGTACGTGAACGAAGCCGTGGCGGATGCCTGCTTTACCCATAAAAACAGCGCGGAGTACCTGGAACGAGCTATGTACGTATGCCCCAACTGCGGTTTGTCAGAATTTTACAGTGAGAAAGATATCACTGAATGTAAGAAATGCGGTGTGAAAATTCAATACCTGCCCACCAAGGAATTAAAAGGCGTGGACAAGGAATTTCCTTTCCGCTTCGTCAATGACTGGTACGAATACCAGAAGGACTTTGTCAATAAACTGGACCCGGCAAAATTTTATGACAAACCTATGTATGTTGAGAAAGTCTCCCTTTCGGAAGTAATTTTATACAAGAAGAAAGTCCCTATGTACAACGGCGAACTCAGCCTCTACGGCAATAAATTTGTGATAAAAGGACAGGAAGAATTGGTTCTGCCTTTTGACCGGGTTTCTGCGGTGTCGGTGCTGGGACGAAATAAAATCAACATCTATTACGGTGACAAACTCTATCAGATAAAAAGCGATAAGCATTTTAATGCATTGAAATACGTAAATATTTATTATCGCTACAAAAATACATGCGGAGGAGAGAACAATGAACAATTTTTGGGACTCTAGTGTCTGGGGGACTTTTAATTTGGTCGCGATGCTTCTAATCAGTCTGCTGATTGCTAATATTATGAAAAGACGCATCAAATTCTTACGTTATTCCCTGATTCCTACTTCGGTTCTCGGCGGTGTGATTCTTCTAATCGTTGCGGAAATCGTGGGGGCCTTTACGAAGGTACCGTTCTTTGATACCAACTTCTTCGGGGGCAACGGCTACGCAATGCTGGAAATGATTACCTACCACACTTTGGCGCTTGGCTTTATTGCTTCAACATTCAAGGCAGCTAAAGGCAAGCTTGGTAAGAAGCGGACCATCGAAATTTTTAACACAGGTGTTACCACCGTATCCACCTACCTGCTTCAGGCAATTGTCGGTTTCGGTATCACTATGATTGCGACTCTTGTTATCAAGGATTTCTTTGCGGCAGCAGGCGTTTTGCTTCCCTTCGGTTTCGGTCAGGGCACCGGCCAGGCATTGAATTACGGTAATATTTACGAAACCGAATACGGCTTCGCCGGCGGCAAAAACTTCGGACTTACGATCGCAGCTTTAGGCTTTTTAAGTGCCAGCATCGGCGGTGTTATCCACTTAAACATTCTTAAAAAGCGCGGTAAAATCGTGCTGGGTGGCGAAGAAAAAGTAGAAACCAACTTAGGACCGATTCAGGGTGAAAACGAAATTCCCATGAACGGCAGTATGGATAAAACCACCGTACAGATTGCGTTCGTGGCGGTTGCTTACCTGATTACCTTCGGTATTATGCAGGGCTTGGGCGCCCTTTTACCCGGTATGAAATCCGTAATTTTCGGTTTTAACTTCTTGCTGGGTACACTTTCCGCAACCCTTGTGAAAACTGTGATGAATTTCTTAAACAAGAAAAAAATTGTAAAACGCGAATACTTAAACGACTTCTTAATGACCCGCGTCAGTAACTTCTTCTTTGATATTATGGTTGTGGCCGGCGTTGCGGCAATCCGCTTAAGTATCCTTGAAAATTACTGGGGCATCATTTTAATTCTTGGTGTTGTGGGACTTTTAATTACCTACTTCTACAACCGTTTGGTTGCGGTGAAACTTTTTAAGGAATATCAGGAAGAACAGTTCCTTACCATGTACGGTATGCTTACCGGTACCGCCAGCACAGGTATCATTCTTCTTCGTGAAATTGATAACGATTTCCAGACTCCTGCTGCCGACAACATGGTTTATCAGAACTTCCCGGCAATTGTGTTTGGTTTCCCTATGATGTTGCTTGCAACCCTTGCACCGCAGAAACCGGCGCTTACTATGGTAATTTTGGTTATTTTCTTTATTGTGATGAATGTGATTTTGTTTAGATCCTTTATTTTTAGAAGGAAGAAGAAAGCGGAAACTGAATAAATTACAAATTATACAGTAACCGAAAACCGGATTGTGGAATAACCTACAATCCGGTTTTTAATTGCATACTATTATTTGAGTTTGGTTGCCAATCTTTTACTTTGTTTTACTCCTCCATATAAACACTCACACGATTCTCTATAATCTCTGCCACTTCCTCAACTGACTTCTGACCCATAAAATAAGCCGTCGCTTCTTCCATGATAATATTATATACCGTATCATTTATTTGATAGCGCTCATTGGTACCGTAAATTAGTGTTTCCATTTCCGCTACTTCTTCTGCCGTCAATGATTCTACCACCACGCTTCCGAAATCTTCACCCAGAATACGATTCTGTCCGTACGGATATGTATCGCCGAAATCCTCTGTATTCGACATCATGGTAAACATTTCGTCTACCACGTCCTTACGGGTTGCCAGGGCACCAAAGTTTCTTTCGTATTTTTTCTGATAATCATAACTTAAAAATACTTCTAAGAATTCCCACACCACATCTTTATTTTCAGATTGTGCAAACATACCAAAACTTAATGCCGGGGACAAAAGGGCCCGTCCGCTTCCGTCTTCGCTCGGATATCCGATTAAGGCCATATCACCGGACTGCCTAATATAATTTTGCACCTCACAAATATAATTTGGTGTTAAGGTAAGCACCAGAAAATGATTTTCCCCGAAAGTGTTTAATTCACTGACATATTCGAAATTCTCTTCCATATCAGCAGTCTGTCCTACATTACAACTCTCCAACAGATTATAAAAATCTTCATTGGTAAAATCGCAGGTTCCCTCACTGTAATTCACAAAGGAATCCATATCCATCGGAAGGGCATTGGCCAACAACTGCGCACCGGATGCTTTGGGCGCAACCGCCTGCATATAGGCAATATACTGCTCCCGATTCCACCCTTTCTCGGCATCTTCTACCCCAATCTGCTCCAAATATTCCGTATTGGCACAAACAGTATAAAAATAACAATAAGGCGCCACTTCATATAAACATCCTTCCGTTTCAAGTGCCTTTAAGAAGGTTTCTTCTAAATCTTCCGGATTCACAGCATCAGAATTGGCAATGTAAGGATTCAAATCCTCCAACACGCCTTTGTTTGCAAGGGAAGTATAATCCACTGCCGATAATTCTACGAAGTCAAATTTCTCGCCCGCCGCAATACGATTGCTTAAGGTTCCTAATGGGTCTTCCTCCGCCGATAAATCCACAGTTTCGATATAATACTCCGTATTTGATACATTAAAATCCGCAATCTCTGATTGAATTGAAAACTGCAAAGGATCTAATTTTACATATCTTATAACCGTTCTGTCAGAGATATCTCCGGCTTCAGGTAAAGGGCTTGCATGAAGCAAAAGAGTTCCTTCATAAAGGTTGTTCTGAATCCCCCATACGCTTTCAAGACTTTCAACATAAATCGTACCTAAATTCCAGATACTGTCTCCACCCATTTGCCCATCTTTAATAATAAGCGAAGATTCTTCGGTTTCAACAGAATACCCATATAAGTCCAAACCTTTTATATATGAAAAATCAAACTCCAAATCTTCATTTACAATTTCAATACCATCTGCATCTTCGATATTTTTTATCTTTTCAAGTTCTTTTGCTTCGTTCAGATGATAAATTTCACCGGCAGAGAGAATGAATAGGTCTTCATCCGTGCACATAGCCTTTTCATAAAAGTCCAATTCTCCGATTTGTGTCTCACTTCCGTCTATATCGATTAAGTAGACCCCGTATCCGGATTCGGTGGGACAAATCAGATAAAATCTGCCGTTTTCATCTACCTCAATGTCATAGATACCTTCATACGGTTCCGTAATATTGACTACTTTCTGATTATATACGTTCCGACCGCTCTTATCGTAAGTATGTATCGTCGCGCAAACAAAAGAGTTTTCTGCAGTATCTCCGCCATAATTGTAGCAGAATGATAAACCATATATGTAATCCCGGACAAGGTCAAAATCCAAATAAGTATATAGTTCCTCCGTTTCCCCTGCCCCGTCTTTTACCTTAAAAACAGCATCTTCAAGAACCACAGCCGTTTCTTGGGAAACTTCGCCGGTAGATATGTCCCACTTTTGTGAAACATATTCGACATTATTATCCTCAATATTCATCTTAATGGTAGAAATCTCTTCTTCCGATAAAAAAGAACACATTCCTTCCGCACCGTCATATGAATACTTTTCCAGTGTCCAAGACGGCAAATTTTCTGTAGTCTCTTCTTTTTCCCCGCATGCAGTAAATAAAACGGATATGCTTAATATTAAGAATAAAAATACTCTTTTATACATCTTTTTCATAGGACACCTCTCTTGCAACTGTATCACTCGCTATGATACAGTTATAGAACTTTTTGAGATAAAAGTCAATGTAAAAATAAAAACACTGCAAAATTCTTTGCAATGTTTCAAAAAATGCTCCCAGCAGGAATCGAACCTGCAACTAGCCCTTAGGAGGGGCTTGTTATATCCATTTAACTATGGAAGCTTACCTTATTTGCAAGATTCATTTTCGTAAATATAAAAGACATCTCGCTTATATAATTCAGCAAGCGGGAAAGCACTCACTTACCCGCCTGCATTATTATATCATTTTTATATTGAAAATAAAACCTATTTTACTTTTTTATAAAATATATTTCTTACTGTTTCGGATGCCAAGGCCAGTCGCTGGTAGATGTTTCTTGCGCTCCGTAGCTGCTGCTCTGGCCGTAGGTGTCTGTTGCTCCGTAGCTACTACTCTGGCCGTAGGTGTCTGTTGCTCCGTAGCCACTGCTTTGGCTGTAGGTATCTGTTGCTCCGTAGCTGCTGCTCTGGCCATAGGTATTGGTTCCGCCATATGTACTGCCCTGGCCATAAGTATTCGTACCGCCGTATGACGTATCTCCATATGTACTGCCATCATAAGTAGGATTATACTGATTTGAAGCACCGTAATCGGTTCCGCCAAAATTATTACCACCATAGTTTGAGCCACCGTATATATCCGTACTTCCGGTCTGCGCTACACCCATATAGGTATTATTGGCAAACTGCTCTTTTTCTTTTTTACTCTGATAAAATAAAAATCCTAAAATTCCCAAGGTAATCACATCAAAGAAAATACCGATTCCCAGGGTTGTCTTAGATGCCCCTTTATTTACCTTAGTAATCATATACGGACATAACATTTGATTAATCTCGCTGTTATTATATCCGCAGGCCAATAAAAACTCTTCCATGAACTCTCTTTCTTCAGAATCCATCTTTTCAAGAACGCCGTCAACGTAATAGGTTGTCATTCCGTAATCAACTGTTCCGGTTTCATCGAAATACCAATCATCACTCTCTTTTAAAATCTGATCTACAACAGGATAATCGCTTTTATTTGATACTCGTAAGCCGATATAATAATCAATATCATAGTATCCTTGGTTATTGATGAACATATGCGGAATTGCATATCCGCGCCCGGATTCACGGGAATCGGTTGTGACACCAAACGTAGTTTCTTCAGTGGTTTCAGTATACACATGACCCCAAATCATATCCACAGTAATCTGAACGTGATCCCCGGCTTTCAAAGTACTCCAGTCTACGGACTCCATTTGAATTGGATCTTTCGACAATCTAATAACATCTTTTCCGCCCAAAAAGGTGAGTACCACACCTAAAGTACCCATAAACAATAGGATTTTCCATGCGTTTTTCATTTTTCTTTCGTACCTTTCCTATAGAATTTCTTTTACACTAATCTATGCGCCAACTATATTTTTAGCCCTACACATCCGGGAAATTAATATATCCCTGCATCCAAATAACTCCCTTAAAACGTCGGCCCACTGCCGGCTCGCCGTACAAGTCCTCCTTGTTAATGCACACATCAAAAACCAAATCATTGGCAGATATGGTCATAATGTAGCATTCTTCCTTGGTCATGGAATTCCGCACTTTTCTGCAATCTTTGATTTCGCCAAGCACCGAATAATGGTCACATTCCACACCATAAGGCATAAAAAACGTATCCACCAGGGAATAAATATCCTCGGTATAGATTCGCTTAGAGATATTCGAGTACATATCCATATCATCAAGTGTCAACGTTTCAATGGCTTCTTCATCACCCTGTCTTGCCTTGGTAAGTAAGGCATTTCGCTTAGTGATGACCTTTCGCACCTTCGCCTCATCTTCCTGATGTTTCTCAATTGGCATCATAATTCTGCCCTGACAGGAGAGTGCACTTAGCGACAATGTATAAGGCGTTCCGTAAAAACGACCGCTGTTTTTTAATTTTAAACTTGTAATCATATTTTGGAGATAAAAGATTAAAATCACCCCAACTTTTACGTCATCGCATACGCCGGCATAAGATTCCTTCTCCGCGTGTCGCTCAATCGTAATTTCTTCCACGGAACTGATTACTTTAGACCTTAAATACGGAAAATAATATCTGGCGCCGGAATTCTCCAAATCCTCAAAGTCTTCAAACTCGCCCCGGACACAAATTCCGATATCGTCGGCAAAATCCTTACAGTATTCGCCCAACATGCTTTTATCGTCCGTAGAAATATAATTTTTTTCATCTGCCTCGGAAATCACTCCTTTCAGAAGCTCTTCCATCTCTTTGTAGGTTTTATATTTGCTAAAACCTATGGCACGCAAATATTTATGCAAGAATTTCACCTCTTTTCTGATACATCTAAAACTTATTTTTATCAAAAAGAAGATATAACATCTTATCTAACTCTCTATTAGAAATGCTACCTATAAAACATAATTTCTTACATAGACAGGAGTAGGTTTTATATATTTCCTTAAGAACCTTATGAACTGCGTCGGTGCTTAACGAATGCAGACATAGTCTGTATGAGTTTAGCATCCGCTACGTTGTTCATAGAGCGAGAGCGTGTTCGCAAGGAATTATATAAAACCTACTCCGTCCTATTATAAAGATTATCTGATTTCGCTCTTGCCACCCATATAAGGTCTTAATGCTTCAGGAATACGAACGGAACCGTCTTCCTGATAGTTGTTCTCCAAGAATGCAATGAGTGCACGGGGAGTAGCCAATACAGTATTATTCAAAGTATGCACATAGTAAGTACCGTTTTCACCCTTGGTACGGATTTTCAAACGTCTTGCCTGAGCATCACCTAAAGTAGAGCAAGAACCAACCTCAAAATATTTCTGCTGTCTGGGGCTCCATGCTTCCACGTCGCAAGATTTTACTTTTAAGTCAGCCAAGTCACCGCTACAGCATTCCAAAGTACGCACGGGAATGTCTAAGCTACGGAAAAATTCTACTGAGTACTGCCACATCTTGTTGTACCAGTCCATAGAATCTTCAGGCTTACACAAAACTACCATTTCCTGCTTTTCAAACTGATGTACACGATAAACACCTCGTTCTTCCATACCGTGAGCACCTACCTCTTTACGGAAGCAGGGAGAGTATGAAGTCATTGCGATGGGCAACTGGTTTTCTTCCACGATTTCGCCCTGGAACTTACCAATCATAGAGTGCTCGGAAGTACCGATTAAGAATAAGTCTTCGCCTTCAATCTTATACATCATTGCTTCCATTTCCGCAAAACTCATAACGCCGTTTACCACGTCGCTACGAATCATAAAAGGCGGAATGCAGTAAGTAAATCCTTTATCAATCATAAAATCTCTTGCATAACTAATCATTGCTGAGTGAATTCTTGCAGCATCGCCCATTAAGTAGTAGAAACCTTCACCACTTGTTCTTCCGGCTGCCTTCTTGTCCAAACCATTCATGTTATTGATAATGTCTGCATGGAAAGGTACTTCGTATGCCGGAACAACGGGATCGCCGTACTTCTGGATTTCTACGTTTTCGGAATCATCCTTACCAATGGGAACACTTTCATCGATGATATTAGGAATCACCATCATAATTTTGGTGGTCTTTTCTTCCAATTCCTTCTGCTTTGCTTCAAGCTCTGTCAAACGCTGTGCGCCCTCGGCAACCTGCTTCTTCACTTCTTCGGCCTCTTCCTTTTTGCCCTGAGCCATCAAAGCACCGATCTGCTTCGCAATTTTATTCTTATTTGCTTTGATATCATCAACTTCCTGCTGGGTTTTTCTTCTTTCAGCATCCAATTCGATTACTTCATCCACCAAAGCAAGCTTTTCATCCTGGAATTTCTTGCGAATATTCTCCTTTACCAATTCAGGGTTCTCTCTCAAAAACTTAATATCAATCATGTGATCCTCCATTAAAAGGCCGGGGCCTTATTTTATTATTTCTTCTTAAAACAATATCATTCGGGTTATACTAATTTGTTCTTCGAAAGAATATCATTGTGTTCGTACCAATTTACTCTTTTAAAAAGCCGGCGCAATACTTTGACTTCTTATTCAAAAGAATAACTACGTAATATTGTTTTGATGTAAAATTACCACTTCGTTTATTATATACTCTGTGGGATAGATATACAAAGCAAAATTACAAATTTTTTCGATTTTATTGAATTGTTTTAATAAAAAATGTATTTCATATTTTTTTGCAATGAAAAAGTCGTCATACTAAATTTTTGTACTGTTGAATTATTATGTCTCGCATAATAATTATATTACATATATAGTTTTATTATTTTACTTCTACGCAATATAATTTATTATTTTTCTTCTTTGCATTCTTTACTCAGCATTCATCGCTTTCTCTAAAGCATGCTGTTCTTCACCACCTAAAGGTACATCGCTTTCGCCCTTTGTTATACGCTTGGTGTAAGAATAACATCCGTCGGTACTGTGTACAGAATTCAAGATAAAACCATCATTCTCTTCATCTAACATTGCAAGACAAAAACTTAACTTTCCGCCCATCTCCTTAAAAGCATCATATTTTACGATGGCTGACTTTTGGAAAGTAGTCTTATGTCTTCTGTACAAATCCTTAATCTGCTTTGTATGTACATCTGAATTTTTCTTTAAAATATCGTGGATTTCGCAAAGTTCCGTAATCTGGTCTTCCAAAGATTTTGCGTTTTTACCCTGCAAAAACTTCTCGTACTTTTTACGAAGCTTCTTATTCTGATTCATCTGACAAATCACAAGAACTGCCAATGCGATAATGCATACCAACATAAAAATAAAAATGTATGCGATATCTAAGTTTCCTAATCCAATGGATTCAAATAATTTACTGTTCATATTTCACCTTTACTTTGATACTTCTTTCATAATATACTTTTCATCAAAATACATTTAGCCGCATCTATTACTTCATAATAATATCCATTAAACGGTCAAGTTCTTCATGGGAGAAGAATTCAACTTCGATTTTACCGGCACCGTTTTCTTTGGCGACAATACTAACCTTGGTACTGAGCTTACCTTTTAATGTTTCCTCAATTTCCTGATAAATTGCGCTAAGCTGCTTTTCTTTGCTCTTCTTTTGAACTTTAGTCTTGCCTAAGTTCTTTACCAATTTTTCAATATCACGTACTGATAACTTTTCATCGAAAACCTTCTGGGCTAAAATGTACTGCTGTTCAGGATCTTCAATTGCAAGCAAGGCTCTTGCATGTCCGGTACTAATCATTTCATCGATTACCATCTGCTGTACGTCATCAGATAATTTCAAGAGACGCATTGAGTTGGTAACTGCGGTACGACTCTTAGATACACGCTCTGCCACTTCGTCCTGCTTTAAGTTGAATTCTGTTAAAAGTCTCTTGTAGGCCTGGGCCTCTTCGATAGGGTTTAAGTCTTCACGCTGAATGTTTTCGATTAACGCAATTTCAACGATTTCCTGTTCCGTTAAGTTACGAATGATAACAGGAACTTCTTTTAAACCGGCAATATTTGCCGCACGCCAACGACGCTCACCGGCAATAATTTCATAATAATCGTCTCTCTCCTGAACCAAAATCGGCTGAAGAACACCAAACTGCTTGATCGATTCTGCTAATTCCTGTAACGCATCTTCATCAAAATTCTTACGGGGCTGTTCGCGATTGGGCTCTACCTTAGAGATTTTAACATTCACAACACCGTCTTTATCTGCAACTTTGGAAGGTTTTTCTGCTGTTTTATTTACCCCGCCACTGGGGATTAACGCATCCAAACCTTTACCAATTCTTGCCTTCTTCGCACCATCTTTATTCTGTACGCCTAATGCCATTTACTTTTCCTCCACTTACAAACCCTCCCCGGGTAGAATGTCTTACTTATTTGCTTTAATAATTTCCTCTGCTAATTCCAAATAACTTACCGCTCCGGCTGATTTTGGATCGTATATTGTGATGGGCTGACCGAAACTGGGTGCTTCTGCAAGTCTGATATTTCTGGGAATTACAGTATCAAAAATCTTTTCATCTAAGTTTTCTTTTACATTTTCAACAACTTCTGCAGAAAGATTTGTTCTGGAATCGTACATTGTAAATACAACACCTTCCATTTCCAAATCTTCGTTCAGTCTGGATTTTACCAAATTAATCGTATGAATTAACTGGCTCAAACCTTCCAAAGCATAGTATTCACACTGAATCGGAACCAAAACACTGTCCGCTGCAGACATCGCATTTACTGTCAACATACTAAGCGAAGGGGGACAATCGATTAAAATAAAATCATATTTATCCTTAATCCAGTCCAACTCGTTCTTCAAAATATACTCTTTATTTTCTACATCAATTGTTTCAATTTCAATTGCTGCAAGATTTACGTTTGTGGGAAGCATGTCCAAATTAGGAATTACTTCAGATAAAATACATTCCTTTATAGAACATTCCCCTAACATTAACTCATAAACCGTATTATCTAATTCATTCTTTTCTACACCAAATCCACTGGTCGCATTTCCCTGGGGATCTGTGTCAATAATTAGAACTTTCTTTCCCTGCGCTGCTAAAGCTGCAGATAAGTTAATAGATGTGGTGGTTTTACCTACGCCACCTTTCTGATTCGCAATTGCAATAATCTTTCCCATATTACACTCCATTCTTTCATAGGATATTTTCTTTTCTCTCTTTTCCAGCTATGTGATTATACCACTAATTTGAAAGTTTATCTATAAGAAAAACTGTTTTTTTCTTGCATTTAACCATTATAATTATCCCCATAAAACTAGATATTGTGGTGGTGGATTTGTGGATAATATGTGTGAAACTTCACTTTTTATAATGTTTCACGTGAATTCACAAAATGTTTCACATTTTTTAAACTAGATATTGATAAAATGTTTCACGTGAAACATTATATCTTGTGTTTCTAAAAATACCACCACAAAATGTTTCACGTGAAACATTTCCACAAAATAGGTGTGGATAATTAAATATCAAATATATAAAAAAGCACAAGATATAGGTAAAATAAAATAGAATATTTTTAAAGAAAAATACAAACACAATAAATAATTAAAAATTCTTTTTACAGAAATAATAAAAGAGTATAGCTGGATTAGTTAAAATCATTATTACATATAAACGAAAGAAACCTTAAAATAAGGATTTATTCAATAAAAGAAAAAATTACAATATATAAAATAAAAAAGCGTGAATGCTTTAATTCAAATACCATAAGTATATAAATTAAAACATTTCACGCATGATCAACTTACTTATTCTCTTCCGGCTGCTGTACAATCTTTTTTAAATCAACTGCAACAGAAGTAATATTTTGTTTCATTGGTTTGAGTTCCAGTTTAGCACGCATTGGATCTGATATAATATACGAATCCATTAAATCAATAGAATGATTCATAAAATCTAATTTTTCTAAGGTACCATTTATACCCTTTGAAAAACTCTCTTTTTTTTCTTCCAACTCTTTCATTATCTGATTCTTCTGATCATCAATTGCTTTCTGTTCTTCATCAGCCAATTCTTCTTTGGAAACAACTTCTTTTAAAATTTCTTTATTGTCAGACAGAACAGTAATCGTAGAAGATAACTTGCTGATTTTTTCTTCGCATGATTTTTTATTATTTTCCAAAGACTGAAGTTCTTCTTTTTTCTTTTCCGTATCTTTGAAATCAATTACCATACCGGTATCATAAACACAATCTTGCGAAGAAGAATTTTTAGAAATGACACCCCTGGGTGAAAACACAAATGCATCACTGTTTTGATGATTTTCCAAGTAGGACAGATAATCTTTGATTTCTTTTATATCATTCTCTATCTTTTCTAAGTTCTTCTTTTCCTGATCCAATTCTTCACAATAACTTAAGTACAATTCTTTGATTGCATCATAAGTTGAGTGTAGCTTATTTACATCTAATTTTTTCTGCTCCATAATTCCCCCATAATAAAGTACAAAACATTTAAAATATCACAATATAAAATATCTTACAATTAAAAATTTTATAATATACCTACCATTCCTAATATGATTACATTTCAAGATATTTAAAATTATATTAAACTATATATGTAATACATTATATTTAACTCAACGGTTCCTTAGAAGGTAAACCTGCTTTTCTGGGATACTTTTTTGAAGTAGGTTTTACCTTCTCTATAATAAGAAGGTTTCTATAAATATCTGACTCCGGCAATTGGAAATCAATCTGATCCTTCACTGTACCGCCCAAAATCGAAATCGCTTTCTCAGCTGCAATCAATTCCTCCGATAATCGCTCTGACTTATAGGAAACGAAATTTCCTGTAGGTTTTACAAAAGGAAGACAATATTCCGAAAGAGTAGAAAGATTAGCAACTGCTCGGGATACTGCATAATCATACTGCTCACGATACTTTGCATTTCTTGCTAAATCTTCAGCGCGGGAATGAACAGTCTCAACATTTGTTAATCCAAGTTGAAGAATCACTTCATTCAAAAACTTGATTCTTTTATTCAAAGAGTCCATCAAAGTAAACTTTGCCTCAGGAAAAAGAATCGCCAATGGAATTCCCGGAAAACCTGCTCCGGTTCCCACATCAATCATGGTAAACTTCAATTGAGATAAATAAGAACAATCAAATTCTTTCTGCGCATCTGCACCTTTATCGTCAGATACTATATCTTTATTTTTATTTACTTTTGTAATTTGATTATTAGTGGTACAATAATAATTCTTCACATAGTAAACAAAAGACATACTATCCAGAAAATGCTTCTTCATCACTTCATCGAATTCCGTAATGGCAGTCAAGTTCATAAAAGAATTCCACTCCACCAACAGCTCATAAAATTTCAAAAATTGCTCATCCTGTTTGGAAGTTAAGGTAATTCCCCACTCCGCTAAGTCTTTATGAAATTGTGTCAGTTTAGATGTGTCCATTATAAACCTCACTTTTTGTTACTTACGATTCATCTGCTCTAAATAAATCAACAATACCGAAATATCCGCCGGTGAAACTCCACTGATTCTGGACGCCTGTCCGACAGAAATCGGCTTGAACATTTTTAACTTCTGGCGCGCCTCCAAACGAAGACTTGAAATATCATCATAATCAATGTCTGCAGGAATACGACGTTTCTCAGTTTTCTTAAACTGTTCCACCTGTCGAAGCTGACGTTCAATATAACCTTCATATTTTATATTAATCAAAACCTGCTCAATGACTTCTTCCGGTAAGGGTTCACGTTCTTTATCAATTTCGGCCAAACATTCATAATCAAGCTCCGGTCTGCAAATTAACTCTGCCAAAGAAGCAGCAGTACGCAAAGCTGCAGATCCATGCGCTTCCAAGAAAGCTTGGACTTCCTTATTTCCGCCCACCTTCGTTTCTTTCAAGCGTGCAACTTCCGCTGCAATTAATTTCTCTTTTTCAAGTACGTGATTGTATTGTTCATCTGAAATCAATCCTACCTGATGGCCGAATTTGCGAAGTCGTAAGTCCGCATTATCCTGACGAAGTAAAAGTCGATACTCCGCACGGGAAGTCATCATTCGATAGGGTTCACGATTATCCTTGGTTACCAAGTCATCAATCAAAACTCCGATGTAAGCTTCACTTCGATCCAGAATCAAAGGCTCCTCGCCTTTTAAAGAAAGACAAGCATTAATTCCGGCAATTAATCCCTGGGCTGCAGCTTCTTCATAACCGCTACTTCCGTTAAACTGTCCTGCAGAGAATAATTTACCTACATTTTTAATTTCAAGCGAAGGCGTTAACTCACCTGACTCCAGACAATCATACTCGATCGCGTAAGCATTACGAACAATACGACAATTCTCCATACCGGGAACTGTACGATACATCGCAAGCTGCACATCCTCAGGAAGAGAAGATGACATACCGCCAACATACATTTCGTTAGTATAAAGTCCTTCCGGCTCAATGAAAACCTGATGTCTTTCCTTATCCGCAAATTTTACAACCTTATCTTCAATGGACGGACAATATCTCGGTCCGGTTCCTTCAATGATTCCGGCATAAATGGGCGAACGATCCAAGTTTCCACGTATGATTTCGTGAGTTTTTTCATTGGTATAAGTTAAGTAACAACTAACCTGTTCCCTTTGAATATCCGCCGGATTGGTTGAGAATGAAAAAGGAATAATTTTTTCATCACCCACCTGTTCTTCCATTTTACTAAAATCCAAACTTCTTTTATCCATACGGGCAGGAGTACCTGTTTTAAAACGACGAAGTTTCACACCAAGCTTCTCCAAGGATTCCGTCAAATGATTCGCTGCCTGCAAACCGTTGGGTCCTGTATAAGTAATGGACTCACCGCATAAACAGCGGGCCTTTAAATAAGTACCGGTACAAAGAATCACTGCCTTACATTCATAAACCGTACCCGTAAAAATTCTTACACCGCAAACTACAGGCTTACCGTCTGCACCTTCTTCCGTAAGAATTTCACAAACCTCACCCTGCTTAATTGTTAAGTTCTCCTGGTTTTCCAGAATCTGACGCATGCTCCTGGTGTAATCCGCCTTATCAGCTTGGGCACGAAGCGAGTGCACCGCAGGACCTTTCGACACATTAAGCATCTTAGACTGGATAAAAGTTTTATCAATATTTTTACCCATCTCGCCACCCAAGGCATCCAGTTCGCGAACCAAGTGACCTTTAGAAGTTCCGCCGATGTTTGGATTACAGGGCATAAGTGCAATACTTTCCACACTCACCGTAAAAATTGTTGTATCAAATCCAAGTCGTGCGCACGCCAAAGCGGCCTCGCAACCTGCGTGACCTGCACCAACGACACATATGTCAGTTTTAATTCTTGCTTCCGGCATAATTTAATCCTTCTTTATACTTTTAAATTTATTATAAGCTCTTTCATAATTGTTCACAGCATCAAAATGCCGTTCACGCATATCACTCCAGCCTCGTTCATTCAGATTATCATCTTCCCTACACTCAAAATCCATAAATTTCTTCATTACTTCATTCATCCGCTCTCCCAGAGAAGTTCTGGAACAAATGAGATAACAACCGCCATCGTTCTGAGTATTTTTTCCGTGAAATCTACGACCGGCCATATTTTCAATTATAAGGATTTTCTGTTTTTTATCCAAATCATACAGTTCTTCCATCAAAGAAACTAATTTATCAGAATATTCCGGAATGCCATTTTTGGTCTCACACATAATCTTAATGATATGACCATGCTTTAGCCAAATCTGATCCCGTTTTTCATAAAAATTCGCGAATTTCTCCTGTAATAATTCCTGACGCCACTTTTCTTCGTATTTTGTATTTTCCCAAGTTTTCCTATACTCTCTGTACAAGGGTGTTTCATCGTGAAGCATATGATAATGATGGCCATGAAATCTTTTAAAAAAAGATTCTGCTTCTTTGATATTCATATAAATTTCTAATCCTTTACACTTATATTACCAGTACTGTCTACTGTATAAATTACTTCATAACATTCACTTTCAACTATATCACAGCCACCTGAATATTTTGTCCAATAAACAGTTACTTCCCCTTCACCTACAGACTTAAAAATCCAATTTTCTCTATATCCGGGTCCAAAATTTAAGAAAAAACGACTGGTATAATACTCTTCCTCTTCTAATACACCTTCCTTACTGAATTCATAACTCCAACATTCACCTGAAGAACCATTGGAATATTGCGATATTTTCATTGTTTTACTTTTAAAGGAATTCGTAGTATTACAAGCAATAATATTAAAAATAAGAAATGTACAAATAATTGCAAATAATAATTTCTTTCCGCTTATTTTAATCATAAAAATAACCCCGTTCAATTTTTATAAAAACCTACTTGCCCATACAGAACTTCGAGAAAATCTCATTCACCAAATCTTCGCCCACTTCTTCACCAATGATTTCGCCAAGACAAGCATACGCATTCATCAAATCAATGGAATAAAAATCTTCCGGCATATCATCTTCCAAGCTCTGTTGTACCATCTTCATACTTTGAAGTGCAGAAGATAAGGCCTCTTTCTGGCGAAGTGACGATATGGTCACTTCATCATCAAAGGAAATTTGTCCGCTAAAAAATTTCTCTTTGATTAAAGATGTAAAAGCATCCAAGCCTTCCTTTTCTTTGGCAGAAATGGTAAGGAAATTCGGCACTTTTACATCGTAGTCGTTTTTTAAATTATTATCTTCTGAATTAAAATTATCACTTTCTAAATCAGAATTACTATTCTTACGTTCAAAAATCTTTCGAATACCCTCTTCATCCACCACAACATCCAAATCAGATTTATTCAAAAGCACAATCGTTTTGCTGTTATCCAACAAATCAATAATTTCTTTGTCATTCTCATCCAATTCAACAGAACTGTCCACAATGTAAACCATTAAATCCGCTTTTTCCAAAGCTTCTTTGGCTTTGTTTACACCAATTTTTTCAACCACATCTTCCGTATCACGAATTCCTGCGGTATCTATTAGGTTCAATGTCATACCGTCCAAGTAGACTGACTCTTCCAAAGTATCTCTTGTGGTACCCGCAATATCCGTAACAATTGCCCGGTCTTCGCCCAACAATAAATTCAAGAAAGAAGATTTACCCGCATTAGGTTTACCTACAATAACCGTATTAATACCTTCCTTAATCAATCTGCCGTTGTCCGCAGAATTCAAAAGTTTCTCTATTTCTTTTATAATATTTACAGATTTTCCGGATAATCTCTCGTGGAAACCGTCCAAACTGATATGCTCAGGATCATCCAATGCAGACTCGATAAAAGCAATTTCATAAATGATATCTTCCCGCAAAGCCTTGATTTTACGATACAAATCACCTTTTAAGTGGGTCATGGAATTCTTACGGGCAGCCTCATTTTTAGACTGAATCAAATCCATAATTGCTTCCGCCTTGGTTAAATCGATTCGACCATTCAAAAAAGCCCGCTTCGTAAATTCACCGGGTTCAGACAATCTGGCACCATTTTTAAGAACCGTCTGCAAAATACGATTCATCACATACACACCACCATGGCAATCTATTTCCACCGTATCTTCCATTGTAAAAGAATTCGGCGCCTTCATCAGAAGCACCATAACTTCATCTATGATTTCGTCCCCATCATAAATATGGCCATAGTGCACCGTATGGCTTGCCATTTCCAATATTGACTTTCCGCTTTTTGCCTTAAAGATTCGATTCGCAACTTCAAAAGCTTCTTCACCGGAAATTCGAATAATACCGATTCCCGAAGGTGAAAGGGCAGTTGCAATTGCAGCAATTGTATCTGTAATCATGCTAATTTTCCTTTTGAAAGAAATACTAATATTTTTCTATAATTTAAATTTTACTATCTATTATAAATAGTACTTTATTTTAAACCACACTATCCTCATTATACTATTTTCTATTATCGCACATATTTTTCTATTTTCCTACCAAAAAAATTGTGATTTGCATATTTTTTATAAAAAGGTATAATGAAAGCATAATTACATCATTCCAAATTAATAAATTGAAATGGTCATATTTTTATAAAATAGTTAAAGTGATAAAAATTATTTAAGGAGTACACCTATGAAAGAAATGAAATTATATAAAAAAATATTAATTCTCTTAATTCCCATTCTGTTTTGGATTCTTTATGCTTTGTTTGAATATTTCTTCTGTAATACAGATACGACATACTTAGATAAAATTGCATTGTTCTTTCCATTTACCAGATATCTTCTTTGCTTACTTATATTTCCGATTACCTACGCAATTTTAACCTGGAATTTATCAAAAAATATTAAGCAGGCTGTTCTTTTTTACATAATATCCTACGCTACCCAGGTTTTGGGATTCTTTCTGGAAGGCCTGTCATATTATCATTTTATTTCCGGTGACAGCGTCACTTACGTACTTGTGTATGGTGTTACAGAGTGGCTGGCCATTCTTCTTGGAATTGCATATATCATCGCAATTGTATGTTATATCTTTGTAAAATTAATCGATAAAATTCCTGAAAGGTAGGAATTATAAAATAAGGATTATTATACTATGTCTAAAAAATTGCTTATAATAAAAATTATTATTTTAACAATACCAATTTTCTTTTGGATCCAATTTGCAGGTTCAGAATGTATTTTATCAAACATAAATAATGATCTAATTAGTTTAATTTGTACTTTTTTTTGTTTATCAAGATATGCATATTGTCTTTGTGTAATACCTTTAATTTACTTATATTTAATTTGGATAATGGCAAAAGATATTAAAGAATCTGTTATTTTATTTTCATTATCTTATATTTTTCAATTATTAGGCTATCTTATAGAATGTTCTGTTTATTATAATTATATTTCCAGTGATGAAGTTACTTATGCATTGATTAAAGCAAGCTCTCTATTATTAGCCATTATTGTCGGAGTTGGATATATAATTGGTATTTTTATATATATCCTTATTAAAAAAATCATTAAAATTCTTAAATAAAAAACAGCCGGATTTTATCATCCGACTGTTTTTTTATATTATATTAAATTATTTGCATTAAATATTTATTTATATTATCTGGTTATAATAAAATACGTTTCTTCTTAATCGCTTCTTCACAAATATTACACAGATAATGATTGGTCCTATTCTTAAACGAAATACGGCAGATATTTTATCATTCCATAAAGAACCGTGTGAAAACGTCGGCACTTAACAAACAAACGAATTTATTTCGTTTAGTGAGTTTAGTGTCCGCTACGCTTTCACCCGAATGAAAACGCGTTCTGTTGGAATATAAAATATCTGCCGTTTCATTTACAAAAGACCAATCATTATCATCCCTATTTCTTCAAAGAAACAACAACCTTTCTGTAAGGTTCTTCACCTTCACTATGAGTTGTTACATACTTATCATTCTGAAGTGCAGAGTGAATAATTCTTCTTTCATAAGGATTCATAGGTTCTAAAGATACACTTCTCTTTGTTCTCTTAACCTTGAAGGCAATGTTTTTCGCAAGATTTTCAAGAGTCAACTTTCTTCTTTCACGATAGTTTTCGGTATCAACCTTAACTCTTATGTATTCTGAAGTTCCTTTGTTTACTACTAAAGATACAAGATACTGTAAGGAATCA
Source organism: Lachnospiraceae bacterium (assembly GCA_017622505.1). Lineage (GTDB taxonomy): Bacteria > Bacillota > Clostridia > Lachnospirales > Lachnospiraceae > UBA3766. The sequence continues at coordinate 2,576 of JAGAQZ010000131.1, read as the reverse complement.
AGAGTCTGTCCTCTCTTACCAATCAAAACACCCATATCTTCGCCGTTTAAAACAACTTCCAAAGTTTTCTCTTCTTCTGAATAAGTTGCTTCCACAGTTGCAGGAATATCCATTGAAGCTAAAACATCTTTTAAGAAATCCTTTGCTTTATCTTCAACACTTACTTCTTTTACAAGTACGCGAGCTTTAATCACTGCGGGCTTTGAATTAAATCCCAAAAATCCTGAAGAACCTTCTTCTACTACTTCATATTCAAGACTGTCGCTGGTTACTGTAAAATGCTGGCATGCATTTGTAATTGCATCTTGGACGGTCTTTGCACTAAATTCCATGAATTCCATAAATAACCTCCTGTTGAAATACCAACTCTAAACTATTTATTATTTTTTTCGTTATACTGTTTTACCATATTAGCTTTGGCCGCAAGACTTCCGGCTTTTGCATTTTTGTTGGTTTTATTATAGTATTCTGTAGCTTTTTTCATTTCTTCCTGCTTCTGCTCAGCAGTTTTTACAGGTGCCTTAGGCTGTACGTTACGGGTAGCATTCTTAGCTCTTTCATTGATACCTTCTACCAACATACCCTGTTTTTTCATTTTTTCACGATATTTTTCAGTGTTCTTTGCAATAACTGCATCCAAATCAACACTGTCAAAATACTTATTAATCGCAACCATCTGAATCATTCTTACTACTGCACCGGCAATCCAGTAAAGCCCCATACCTGCAGGTAATGTGAAACAGAAGAAAGCTGACATAAGCGGCATCATGGTATTCATTGTTTTCATAGATGCCATCATAGGATTTTCTTCCGGGCTTGCATTATTTGTATTAGCCTGTGAAGGTGATAACTTCACATTTAACCATTGTGTTAATGCGGATAAAAGTGGAATTGCAACGGCTCCGATAATTAAAAGCCAGTTTCTTTCATCTGCAATCCATTCCATTTTAATGGTATCCCAGGGTGAATATCCGATATTTAAACCAAGGAAGTTATTATAAACATCCAACTGATCTAAAGTTGCGGTAATTTCACTACCTAATTCAGGATATTTCTCTGCAAGCGCTGTCCAATCGGCATTACTTGCTCTGTTTAATACATCAATGTAAGTATTCTGCACATATTCTGTAGTACCTGCTACATATGCATCATTTCCAAACTGTTTCTTAAATGCAGCTGCACTTGTCAAAGTCTGCATAAAATCAGAACTGCCTGTTTTTGCAATCAAAGAATCTACCAAGGGGAAGAATGCTTCTTTTACTTTTGCCACATAAGCAGGAATTGCATAAATTACACGATACAATGCAAAGAGAATAGGCATCTGAATCAATAACTGTAAACAGCTACCGGTAGGATTAACACCATACTTTGCATAAATTTCTTTGGTTTCTGCCTGCATTTTCATCATGGAATCATTGTCATTTTTTCCCTGATATTTCTTCTGAATTGCCTGAAGTTCAGGATTCATTTTGGCAGAAAACTTTGTAAATTTCTGCTGTTTGATCGTTAAAGGTAACATCAGCAGATAAATTACGATAGTAAAAAGAATAATAGCTAAACCAATATTAGGTATACCAACCTTATCAAGTACCCAGAAGATACCTTCCATGATAAAACCTAATAATTTAGCAACAGGTCCGATAATAAAACCGGAATTCTGTGTTAATAAAAGTCCTGTCAATTTCATACCTCCGATTTGTTTTAAGGTACAGGATCATATCCTCCCTTTGAAAAAGGGTTACACCTTAAAATTCTCCACGCAGTCAAAAGAGAACCCTTAATGGCACCATATTTCTCAATTGCTTCTAAACCGTATTGAGAACAGGTCGGTGTATAAGGGCAACAAGTTGTCTTCAGTGGAGATAAATATTTTCTATAAAATTTAATCATAGCAATCAATATTTTTTTCATATTTAATTACCATACCGCTTCATAATACATTTATAATAAGTAAATTCTGTGAAAATATACCTTATTTATCCAATTTTTTACTATGAAGCTTCCAAAGATGTAGTAATGCACTTTCCGCCTCCGGATATGTGAAGTCGGCAGCATTGTTTCTAGCAATGACTACTATATCTAAACCACTATTAAATATATTTTCCTGTAGTCTGTAACTTTCTTTGATGAGTCTTTTCACGCGGTGTCTCACCACGCTGTTTCCCACCTTTTTACTAACGGATATTCCTAATCTGTTTCCATCAAGTTGATTTTTCGACACATACATTACTAAATATTTGTTGGCATAGGATCTGCCACTCTTGAAAACATTCTGAAAATCCCTATTGCTTCTAAGCGATTCTGTAAATTGCATATTTTCTTTCCTTAAAATAAAAAGAATAAATAACAGCTTTTCCTTTATAAAACATTATAAAATAATAAAATTCATATCATTAAATAAAAATACCTTATAAAGGAAAAAATAGGCCACAATATGCGGCCTATGCTGATAACTGCTTTCTTCCTTTTGCTCTTCTGGCAGCTAAAACTTTTCTTCCGCCGGGAGTGCTCATTCTTGCTCTAAAGCCGTGAACTTTTGATCTCTGTCTTTTCTTAGGCTGAAATGTCATTTTCAT
>JAGAQZ010000017.1 GCA_017622505.1 Lachnospiraceae bacterium | reverse complement strand
TCGCCGTTCTCAACCAGTGTGCCGATGTAATTGCAGAGGATTCTGCGGAAATACTCGTGGCGGGTGTAGGAGAGAAAGCTTCTTGAGTCTGTCAACATTCCTACAAAACCGGAGAGATTGCCTAAACTTGCAAGGGAAGCCATCTGGTCCTGCATTCCGACTTTGTGATCGTTAAACCACCATGCAGAACCCTGCTGGATTTTGGCAACGGCTTCGGAATTCTGAAAACAGCCTAAAATAGTACCGATGTATGCGTTGTCTACAGGATTTAAGCTGTAGATAATGGTTTTGGGCAGGGAGTCCGTGATTTCCAGTGCATTTAAGAAATCAGCCAGTTCTGTTGCTGAAGTTTCATTCTTAATGCAATCGTAGCCGGTATCGGGACCTAAGCGGTTGAACATCTTCACATTGTTATCGCGTTTCACGCCGTAGTGAAGCTGTAATACCCAGTTACGTTTCGCATATTCGCGGCAAACAAATAAAAGGAATTCCGTTTTGAATGTAAGTTCTTCGCCGCGGCTTGGAAGTTGGCCGGCAAGACGTTTTGCAAAAATCTTTTCAATCTGTTCTTCGGTACCGGGCTGATACATTACGTATTCCAGTCCGTGGTCGGAAACCGTACAACCCATGGAAACGAAGTAATCCATTCTTTTTATCAGGGCGTCTTTTAAATCTTTGAAAGATTTGATGGTAATGCTGCTTACTTTTTCTAATTGACTTAGATAGTCAAGATAGTTTTCTTTCTCTAAATTCATAGCTTTGTCGGGACGCCATGCGGGAAGAACCTGCACGTCAAAGGTATCGTCCTCAGCGAGTGCTTTATGATACTGTAAATCATCCACAGGGTCGTCCGTGGTGCAAAGCAAAGTTACGTTTGAGCGACGGATAATGTTGCGGGCACTCATATCATCGCTTGCCAGAGCCTTATTACATACTTCCCAGGCTTCTTCGGCAGTACTTTTATTCAAAGGTTTATGAAAATCAAAATAGCGCTGCAATTCCAAATGACTCCAGTGGTAGAGCGGATTGCCGATGGCTTTGCCGAGAACCTCTGCCCATTTTAAGAATTTCTCTTTGTCACTTGCATCGCCGGTGATGTATTTCTCGTCCACACCGCAGGAACGCATAAAACGCCATTTATAGTGGTCGCCCCCAAGCCAGACCTGAGTAATATTATCAAACTTACGGTCTTCTGCAATTTCCTTGGGATTGATGTGACAGTGGTAATCAAGAATGGGTGTTACTTCTGCGTACTCGTGGTAAAGTTTGACCGCAGTAGGATTGGATAATAAGAAATCCTTGTCCATAAAAGTTTTCATAGCATGCCTCCGTTTTCATTATAGATGTATAGTAGTATGTGATAATCATAAAAAACTATGAGTCGGCTTTCGGTGAAAGGGTAGTGCCTCGTTCGATCAGTTCACCGTTAAAAATAGATTTCTGAGGTGTGGTTTCGTCGTTTAAAACCTGAATCAGGTTGTGGATTAAGGTTTGGCACAAATTTTCAAGCTGATTGTCGACGCTTGATAATTCCGGGTCGCAGCATTTGGCAAGCAGGGAATTATTATATCCGATTACCGCCAAATCCTTGGGAATGCAAAGACCTGCACTGCGGGCATATTTTACTGCGGCAAGGCCTAAAGCATCGTCGGCGGCGATGATACCGTTAAAGGTAAGTCCGCCATCGGCAAGTTCCTGAATGAAAGCAACCATTTCATCGATGTTTTCGTGGCTTCCGCCATAAAACTGCTGATATTCCGCGTGAACAGGAAGCCCGGCCATTTCAAGCCCTGCAATGACACCGCTTAATTTCCGTTTTCCGCTGGCGGTATCAGAGTTATATAAATATAAAATGTCTTTATGTCCGGAAGCGACCATAGTTCGGGTTGCATTTACCATGGAACGGTGGTCGTCGCAGAAGCAGGAGTAGACGTTTTCATAGTCGAAATCTGCATTCAACATCATTACAGGGAGTTGTTTGGCTGCCTGTCTGATGTATTCGTTGTCTTCATCTATCTCATGTAAAAAGTTGGAGCCGCAGAGGATAACACCGTCCACACGCTTAGATAAAAGAAGCTCCATACTTTTCTTCTTATATTCCGGTTCATAGCCGGTACAGCAGAGGATGGTATCATAGGAATTCTGTCGCAAAAAACGTTCCAAATAGTATACTGCTTTGGCCAGGTATAAATCGGAAGAATCTGCGCAAAGAATGCCGATGGTTTTCATGGTATCCAACCCCAGACCTCTGGCGAAGACGTTGGGCGTATAGCCGTTGGCTTCCATTACGTCCAAAACCTTTTGACGCGTCTTTTCGCTTACATTATTACTATTGTTTAATACACGGGAAACCGTTGCAATGGAAACACCGGCTTTTTCGGATATATCATAAATTGTCAGACTCATAGTAATCCTCCGTGACTTATCTTTATTGTATAAGGTTTGTTTCATAAGCAGTATATTTTGTTTGATTACTAAACAAGTAGCACATTAAAAAGGAATGTGCAAAAGTCTTGCATTTAACTGAATACACAAAATGTAAGTGCTTACATATATGAGTATACATTTTTAGAAGAAATTGTGCAAGCCCTAAAATTACGTATTTTGTGGATAAAATGCAAATCTTTTGTAAACATTGGAAAAATAAGTAAAAAACTGAAAAAATCTAAAGAATTCCACTTGACGAACTGCGGAAACCATTGTAATATCAAAATGTAAGCACTTACATTTTTCTGATTCGCATAGGGTTCTCTTTTATAAAAGTACGGATTCAGGGGAATGATAAGAAAAATAAAAATTACGTATTCACAATTATTTTAGAACAAAGAAAGGTTGGGGTTAAGAAATGAAGGTAATTACATTTGGTGAAATTATGTTGAGACTGGAGCCGGAAGGATACAATCGCTTTTTACAGGCTGAGAAATATCTTGCAACATACGGCGGCGGTGAAGCAAACGTGGCTGTTTCTCTTGCAAACTTTGGTTTGGATGCAGCGTTTGTAACAAAGCTTCCGAAACATGAAATCGGACAGGCAGCAGTGAATTCTTTGAGAAAATTTGGTGTGGATACTTCTTATATTGCACGTGGCGGCAGCAGAGTAGGCATTTACTTCCTTGAAAAGGGCGCAAGCCAGAGAGCTTCCAAGGTTATTTACGATAGAGCAGGTTCAGCAATTTACGAAGCAACAGCAGAAGATTTTGACTGGGATAAGATTTTTGACGGTGCAGACTGGTTCCATTTTACAGGTATTACTCCGGCATTGAATCCTACAGTGGCAGATCTTTGTATGGCAGCTTGTAAGGCTGCAAAGGAAAGAAACATTACCGTAAGTTGTGACTTAAACTACAGAAACAAGCTTTGGAGCAAGGAAGAAGCCGGCAGAGTAATGGGAGAACTTTGTAAGTTTGTGGATGTTTGCATTGCAAACGAAGAAGATGCATCCGATGTATTCGGCATCCGTTCCGAAGGTACAGACGTAACCGGCGGTAAGGTAAATCACGAAGGCTACAAAGAGGTTGCTGCTAAATTACAGGAACGTTTCGGTTTCAAGGCAGTTGCAATTACTTTAAGAACTTCTATCTCTGCAAATGATAACAAGTGGGCAGCAATGCTTTACGAGAACGGTGAATACTTCTTCAGTAAGAGCTATGACGTTCATATTGTTGACCGTGTTGGTGGCGGTGATTCTTTCGGCGCAGGTTTAATCTACGCATTCTTAAACAACTACGAATCACAGAAGAAGATTGAATTCGCGGTTGCTGCAAGCTGCTTAAAACACACCATCGAAGGTGACTTCAATATGGTAACCGTTGATGAAGTGAAGAAATTGGCAGAAGGCGACGGCTCAGGACGTGTTCAGAGATAAATTTTTTTAAAAGTGATAAAATGCCAACGGTGTCAAAACGATGCGGTTGGCATTTTTGCTTTTACAATGGGTGTAAAAGGTATATTTTATACATAAGATAGGGCGTCGCATAAAAGCATTTGAAGTATCTATTCAAGAGTGCTATAATGTTTCTATATAGGCGTTTGCTTTTAGGGGGAAAAACGTATGGGATTAAAACACAAAAATATCGGTGTATTGATTACGGGTGTGGATTCTGATATCCAGGCACGTATGTTAAAGGGAATTGAACAGTACGGCAAGGAAAATGACTGTAATATTGCGGCATTCAGCTGGTTTACGGGGGCATATGAGAAGGGACCGCACAATGTGGGCGAACTTAATATTGCAAGTCTTCCCGATTTGAGTTTATTTGACGGTATTATTGTATTTGCGAATACCGATCATATTGAATGGAACCGCAGAAAAATAGAAGATATCTTAAAAGATTTGACCTGTCCTATTGTATGTGTCGGCGGAAAAATGGAAGACTATTACAGTATTATGACAGACAGTTATACGGCTATGCGTAAATTGGTGGAGCATTACGTGGTGGACCATCAGATGAAACGTTTACACTTTGTAAAGGGTGTTGTAGGAAATCCGGATGCGGAGGCGCGTTTTAAGGCTTATGTGGATGTGCTTTCCGAGCATGGAATTCCGGTTATTTCTGAACGCATCAGTCAGGGTGACTTCTATGTAACAGGCGCGGAACAGGCAGCGAGAGAAATTATGAGTTCCAAACTTCCGTTCCCGGAAGTCATTATATGTGCGAATGATACAATGGCGCTTACTATGTGCGATTGTTTGAAACGAAACGGTTATCGCATCCCTGAGGATGTTGCGGTATCCGGATATGATTATTCTTTTGAAGGTCAAAATTATAATCCGAGCCTTACTACTGTGCGCACTAATTTTGAAGGAATTGGTGGAAATGCGTGCAGAATTCTTTTAGAGGTTCTTGCGGGTAAGGATATTCCGAAGGAAACCTTGCTTGCAGATGAAGTGGTTTACGGAGGAAGTTGCGGTTGTGAATCGCGCAATGAAAATACCACGGAATTGCAGGAACAGCATGATGAAGTTTTTCATCGTAAAATGATTCATGAGATGATCGACCTTGAAAAAAGCATCATGGTGGCGGAAGATTATGACGGTTGGCTTTCTGCAATGAAAGAGTACATTGCATTGGTGAATCCGCCGGAGTTTTACTTCTGTGCTAATGAAGATTTCGTGGAAAATGTATTTGAACGCAGTTCTATGGAACAGGAGAGTATGAGCGACGAAGAGAAACTTGCTTATACCGAAAAGAGTATTGTTCTTATTGCTTATCAGAACGGTGTTTTTAAAGCGAAAGAGCCTTTTGAGTCCAAATATGCATTAGATGATATTTTTATGGACAAAGACAAGGGCAAATTATATTTCTTCTCGCCGGTGCATTGTTTGGAGAGAAACTACGGCTATATGGTTTTTGTAGACAGCGATTATGTAATGGGTAATCAGTTGTATGCATATTGGTTGTTGTCTATGGGACATTCCATTGAAAATATCCGCAGACAGAATCTTCTTCGAAATGCCATGGCACGTTTAGATGAGATGTATATTAAGGATTCTTTGACCGGAGCCTATAATCGTTTCGGTATGGAGCGTTTCTTCGTAGAGATTAAGATGAAGTCCATGATGTCTAAGAGCAAGATGCAGATTTCTTTTATGGATTTGGACGGCTTGAAGAAAATCAACGACGAGTACGGACATGAAGAAGGCGACCGTATTATCAATGTGGCGGCAGAAATTCTTATGAAAAACGCAGGTAAGCATTGTGTAGTCCGTTACGGCGGCGATGAATTTATCGTTATGGGTACGGTGCAAAACGAGCGTGAGGCCGAGAATTACTGGAAGAAGGTTCAGGCAGATATTGATGATTATAATAAAAATCACAAAAAACATGCTGACTTATCTATGAGTTTGGGTTATGATACCTTTGTGATTGACCATAAAACTTATCTGGAAGACTGCATTCGCGTAACGGATAAGAAGATGTACGAGGAGAAAAATCGTAAAAAAGCATTGGCCAAAGCGCAGAATTAAAATAGTAGGAGCAAATTATGTACAATGAAATTTTTTCCATAGGGAAGATTACCATTCACGGATATGGCTTGATGATTGGAATCGGATTTTTGGCGGCGGTTCTTATCGGTATGTACCGTGCCAAGAAGAAAGATATGAGCCAGGAAGCAATTCTTGATATCGCAATTTTTGGTATTTTATTCGGATTCTTAGGCGGTAAAATTTTATATGTTATTGTCGAATGGAAGCGTTTTATGGAAGATCCCTGGAGCGTGCTTGGAAGTTCCGGGTTTGTAGTTTACGGCGGTATTATTATCGGTGTGCTGGCAGGATATATCTATACCAAAATCAAAAAGATTTCTTTTATCAAATATTTCGATTTGGTAATGCCTGAAATTGCAATTGCCCAGGGGTTTGGCCGTATCGGCTGTTTTCTTGCGGGTTGTTGCTACGGTAGAGAGACAGAATGTTTCTTGGGCGTTGAGTTTCCGGCGGGAAGTCTGGCACCTTCCGGTGTAAAACTTTTACCGACCCAGCTTTTTATGTCGGCAGGAGATTTTCTGATTGCGATCGCTTTAATTCTGTATGCACGTAAAAATAAAGTAGACGGTAACATCGGTGCCGGATATTTGATTCTGTACGGCGTAGGAAGATTTGTGATTGAGTTCTTCAGAAACGATGCAAGAGGCGCGGTGGGCGCATTGTCTACTTCTCAGTTTATCTCTATTTTTATTGTGGCAGCAGGAATTGCACTTTTTGTATGGAATACTTTACGTGCACGTAAGGCCGTGAAAGCGGATGCAACAGTAAAAGAAGAGAGCAAGGATGAATAAGTGATAAGGTTTGTGAAATCCTTTTAAGAAGTTGTAAGAAATGATCGGAATGCATTTTGGCAGGGAGAATTGCCTGCCAAGGTGCATTTTTTATTTGCCTGCATATCATATAAAAGAATGATAATTTTATAGATATTGTTGTGGAGGCAAAATGAGAACAATCAATAACTTACCACTTTCAGGCATGAGTTTAAGAAACGTAAGAGAGGCAACGCCGGCGATTCCTTTACCCAATCCCGGCGAAGGCGGTCCGGTGTATTCAGGAAATGAAGTGAACGGTGAGACGGACGGCGCGCTTAACGACACTGAAATGAATAACAGCAGTAATAACAGCGGAAGTATGAATGGCGGTAATATTGGAGGAAGTAATAACAATGTCGGTGCAATTCCTGCTATTCCTCTGCCGAATCCCGGTGAGGGCGGAGCGGTGTTCCCCGGAAATAATAACGGTAATAATAGCGGAAGTAATAACAATGTCGGAGCAACGCCTGTCATTCCCTTACCGAATCCCGGTGAAGGAGGTGCCGTATATCCCGGCAACAATAATAATAACAGACCGGGAAATAATTTCGTTCCCAGCATTCCGGGCACAATCATTATTACTTATCCAAGACCTAACGAGAATTGTTCCTTCTGTAATCCCGGAAGTGACCGCAACGGCAAGGTACGTTTTATGAATGCATCAAACGGATATAACCCGTTTTGGGTATATATCAATGATAAGCTTCTTGTAAACGATTTTGGTTTCGCAGATGTAACGGAGTATGTGGATGTTGCATCGGGAAGACCTGTTATCACCTTGATGGGCGAAAACGGATATGTGTATTTGCAACAGCCTGTGGAAGTGTCAAGCGGTAGTACATTGACTATGGCAATTGTGAATACGGATTCGGGACTTGGTATAAAAGTGATTAATGACGTAAATTGTGACCGAAACCGCAACGCTTCCTGTGTGAGAGTCGGTAATTTGACATACAACGGCGGGCCTTTGAATGTGGTTGTAGGCAACCGTTACGTGAATTTCAGGAATGTAAATTCCGGTGAAGTGACGGATTTTGCGACCATTTGGCCGGGCGAATACCCTTATACCGTAAGCCGTACTTCTAACCCCATGTATCCTGTATGGGGCAGCACGACTTTGTTACAGTCTGCCATTTATTTACAGCGTGATAAAAACTACACCATTTATCTGTTCCAGTATAACCCTTCGGCAGATGCGATTAAGGCATTGATTGTGGAGGATTAAAAATTAAAAGTCCCAATTCATTTATTTATGGTTAGTGGTTAAATAAGCTGTATGGATTATTTTACATTCCAACAGGACACACTTTCGTTCGGTCAACTGACGTAGCAGTACTAAATTCGCAAGGAAAACCTTGCTCATTAAGTGCTGACGCAGTTGAAACGGTCCTTTTAGGAATGAAAATATCCATACAGCATTTAGTTAAAAGTAAAAATAAGCGAATTGGGACAATTGAAACAGAAAAGGCTACGTGACCTTTCTAGTTAAAGTCTTGACAATAAAAGCAAAGTGAGTATACTAAAATGAGAATAATTCTCAAATTGAGAATGAAATGCTAAAATAGATAAGTGATGTTTTTCGGTTTGAGATAATTAGAACACGAATTATAAAAGTGATGCTTTTACAGTGGGAGATAAATTGTAAAAGCGCAAGCGAAGGAATATATGAAAAGTGAGAATACTTCTTTTATAAAAAATAAAATAAAGATGTGTGCGGTATTGATGGCAATGCTTGGCATTCTGGTGTGCGCAGGCTGTAACAATACGGCAGATGGTAAAATCACCATTGTTTGTACGAATTTTGCGCTGTATGACTGGACAAGTCAATTGCTTGGCGAGAGCGAGGCGGAAGTGATTTTACTTCTGGATAACGGTACGGATATGCATAGTTTTCAGCCTTCGGCAGAAGAACTGATTCAAATTGCTGATTGCGATATGCTGGTACATGTGGGCGGTGAGTCTGATGCCTGGCTGGAAGATGCCCTGGAAGTGAATCCGAAGGAAGACAGGGTTGTTGTTAACCTGATGGAGGTGCTGGAAGCAGATTTAAGGGAAGAAGTATATACAGAAGGAATGCAGACGGAGCATGTGCATAAAGATGGAAGTGTTTGCTTAGAAGAGCATGACCATGATGAACACTTGGCCGGTGAAAATGATGAGACAGGCAATGCGGTGTCTGAAAGTCATTCGGCTGTTATGGACGAGCATGTTTGGTTATCCTTACGTATGGCGGTAAAGTCCTGCGAAGCCATTGAAACGGCTTTATGTCAGGTGTTGCCGAATGATGCGGAACGTATTCAGGCTAATTCAGAGGCTTACTGCAAAGAACTGGTCGCTTTGGACCAAAAATATGTTGATGTGGTAGAGCGCAATGCAACTGAGGATTTGGTTATCGTAGCGGACCGTTTTCCTTTTATATATATGATGGAAGACTACGGTATCGAATATTATGCAGCATTTCCCGGCTGTTCGACGGAGTCGGAAGCGGACTTTGAGACTGTGGTATTTTTGGCAGAGAAAGTACAGGAATACAATGTGGACCTTCTTTTGATTACGGAGAGTGGTACGGATACGTTGGCTAATACCGTATTTGAAAATGCGAAGATGTCCGGGGAAACAGCGATGCTTCATTCCATGCAGGTTGTTTATAACAGTGATGTGGAAGAAGGCGTATCTTATTTAGGTTATATGGAAGCAAATCTTGAAGTATTAAAAGAAGTACTAAAATAAAACAGGAGAAGCAAATGGCGCAGTTAACATGTGAAAATGTAATACTGGGATATGAGAAAACCGCAGTAACCGGTTGCATTAATTTGTCGCTGAATAAGGGCGATTATTTGTGCATTATCGGTGATAACGGTTCCGGCAAATCTACCCTTATGAAGGGTATTCTTGGCTTGCGCAAACCGATGGAGGGAAAAATCACTTTCGGCGATGATTTGAAACAGAATGAAATCGGTTATATGCCACAGCAGACCATAGTGCAGAAAGATTTTCCGGCATCGGTGGAAGAAATTGTAATATCAGGCTGTCTTAGCAGAAGCGGTCTTCGTCCTTTTTTTACCAAGCAGGATAAAATGCTGGCAGACGAGATGCTTGCCAAAATGGAAATTCTTGATTTGAAGAAAAGAAGCTATCGTGAATTATCCGGTGGTCAGCAACAACGTGTACTGCTTGCAAGAGCTTTGTGCGCCACACAGAAGATGTTACTTTTGGACGAGCCGGTGGCGGGATTGGATCCGGAAACTACGGAAGAATTTTATGAGTTGGTAAAAAGATTAAATCGCGAGGAGCAAGTGACCATTTTAATGGTTTCCCATGATTTACATGCGGTGTCAAAATATGCAAGTCATGTTTTAAACCTTGTAAAAGACCCGGTATTTTTCGTCACCAAAGAAGAATATCTGAAATTGAATCAAAAAGGCGAGGAGGTAAGCGATGGAACTGTTTGATAAACTTGTCTACTACTTATCTTATCCCCTAGTACAGTACGCATTGGTGGTCGGTGTGCTGATTGCCTTATGTTCGTCGCTTTTGGGCGTGACACTTGTATTAAAGCGACTTTCTTTTATCGGCGACGGCTTGTCACATGTGGCATTTGGGGCTATGGCTTTTGCGGTGGTTTTGAATTTCAGCAATCAGATGCTGTTAATTCTACCCGTAACGGTATTAGTGGCAATTCTTCTGCTTTGCACGGGGAAGAATACCAAGATTAAAGGAGATGCGGCCATTGCCATGCTTTCGGTAGGTGCGCTGGCTTTAGGTTATCTGGTGTTGAACATTTTCCCTGAAATGGTGAAGTCCGGAAATGTAGCGGGAGATGTGTGCAGCACTTTGTTCGGAAGTGCGTCACTCCTTACCTTGTCATCTAAAGATGTGTGGTTGTGCATCGGCTTATCGGTGTTTGTAATCGGTGTGTTTGTATTCTTTTATCATAAGTTGTTTGCCATTACCTTTGATGAAGATTTTGCGGCTGCGACCGGTGTAAAAGTGCAGGCTTACAATATCCTGCTTGCAACCGTGATTGCGGTGGTGATTGTACTTGCAATGAAGCTGGTGGGGTCTTTGCTGATTTCGGCATTGATTATTTTTCCGACTATGTCGGCTATGCGTGTGTTTAAAAGTTTTAAAAATGTAATTGTCTGTTCAGCCTGCATTTCGGTGGTTTGTGCGTTGACAGGGATGCTGGTATCCATTCTGTTTTCTACGCCGGTAGGCGCTACTGTAGTAGCGGCAGATATGGTTGCATTCGGAATATTTGCACTGATTGGTGCGTTGAAAGGATAGGAATAAAATGAACTATAAAGAAGCGAATTCGAAGTCGAATACATTTTTAATCATTGCAATGATTTTATTTGTGGGATCCCTTTTGATTCAGCAGTGGATTCTTCAGATGATTTGCCTTGTGGGCGGTTTGGTATTGATTGTAGTGGCCATTGTTTTACGTGTGAAATATTCCAAATGTCCCCATTGCAAGAAGAAGTTGCCTTTGGGCTTCCGCAGTGAGCCGGATAAGTGTCCTCATTGTAAAGAACTGATTATTAAAAGTGAAAATCGGTAACATCATAAGCAAAAGGAAAGCGCCAAGGTGCGATTTTGCATAGATGTTCTAAACAGTTACCAGGTATTAAGCGTAATTTATACAGAGGTTTTATGAAAAGTACGTATCAAACTCAACAACGTAAAATATTATTAAACTTTTTAGTTTCTTCCGGGGACCGACAGTTTACCATTGAAGAGATTATTGAGGAATTGAATAACAAGGGTGAATCCGTGCCCAAAAGTTCTGTTTACCGTCTGATGAAAAAGCTTGTGGAAGAGGGCGTGGTGCGTCGTCATTCCAAAGAGGATTCCAGACAGTACGTATATCAGATTATGGAAAGCAAAGAGTGCCATGCGCATTTGCACCTGCAGTGTACGGAATGCGGTAAGCTTGTGCATTTAAGTCACGAGGCAACGAAAGAAGCAAGGCAGTGGATGCAGGGCGCTACAGGGTTTGATTTGGATCAGGAGAAAACGTTTCTTTACGGCACCTGTACAGATTGTAAAAGCAATAAGCATTAAATTTTTGTGAGTAAAAACAACAGAAAAAAATAAAAGAACCCCGAAGATGATAAAACCTATCTTTTAGGACAGGTGAATATCATAACTTCGGGGTTTTATAATTTTATAATTAGAAGTGGCATTTAAAGAAGTATAAAAATGCCTGTAAAAGTTTTTCGGTCCAAGGTCTGTTTTGCCATTCTTCGTAGGTGATGCGTTTCGATACCGCAATTGTTTTCTCAAAGTCATCATCGATATCTTTCAATACGTCGCCGTTCGGAATCCAGACGCCATTTTCAAAGTGGGTATAAAAGCTTCGGAAATCCATATTGATGGTACCCACAATGGCTGAAGATTCGTTGGTGCAATGCTTTGCATGAAGGAATCCTGGGGTATATTCGTATATTTCCACGCCGTTACGAAGAAGCGGGCCATAGTGTACAACGGTTAAGTGTCGCACGATTTTTTTGTCGGGAACTCCCGGTGTAATGATACGCACTTTTACACCGGATTTAGCCGTCAAACAGAGAATGTCCTGCATGGTATCATCAATGATTAAGTAGGGTGTCATAATGTTTACGTGGTCCCTTGCATTGCTGATGATGTGAAGGAACATATCCATTGCCGGGTTGCTTGGATTATTGGAAGGTCCGTCGGCAAAGGGCTGACAGTAGGTTCCGCCGGGAATTGTCTGCTTCTCAATCGGGAAGTCATCAATGTGAATGTCACCGCCGGAAGCATTCCACATACCGATAAAAATCAACTGTAGTCCGTAAATGGCATCGCCTTCCAAGCGTAAGCCGGTATCTTTCCAATGTCCGTACGGAGATATAATATTTGCATAGCGGTCGCTGATGTTGATACCGCCTGTATATGCGTATTTGCCGTCTACCACAAGAATCTTCTGGTGGTTGCGGTAGTTGAAAAACAAGCGGTGATAACTTTTTTCCACAGGGTTAAAGATTAAAACATGAAAGCCTTTCTTTTTCAATTCTTTAATAGACGTATCCGACATCTGCATAAAAGAACCGGTGTCGTCAAACATAATATAAATCTTAACCCCCTGGCTTAATTTCTCTTCCAGGATTTCAGTGTAACGCTCCCAAATGGAACCGTCTGCGATGATAAAAAAGCTGATAAAAATATATTTCTCGGCTAATTTCAGTTTCTCTTCCACGTCTTCAAAGAAGCGTTCACCGACTTCAAAATAAGTGACAGCAGTATTTTCGTATAAAGGATATTGTTGGTTATAAAGGTATTTGGCAATTTTACCTTTATCGGCATCTTCATCGGATAATTTGGTGATTAATTCCGGATTCATAATCTGGCATTCATTTGCCTTGTCAATGGCACGCTGAATCTCACGATGTGCCTTGCGGTTAATCACGGAACGTCCCCAGAACAGGTACATGGCGTGGCCCGCAATGGGGAGTACAAGGGCAACGCCCAGCCAATATAATTTATACGCGGCATTTCGGTCACTGGCAATCAAAGGAATCATAACGATAATACTTAATAATTCGATAAATGCATACAAATAAACCGTGTACTGATTCAGAACATATGAACCTACAAGAATAATCGCCAGGTCTACCAGGAATAGTAGAAAAATCAAAGAAAAGCGCATAAAAGTTTTGACATAACTGTATTCGCGCTGTTTTCGCTTTTCACGTCTGTTCAAAATAATCACCTCTTACACAAAAACAATATAAACGACAAGTTGGTATTTATTCCCTTTTTGATAAATATAACACCTATTTTTTAAGAAAATGTTAAATAATGTTCTAAAATGATAGACTGAAAATATAATAATACTTTATAATATGCAATTTTCTTGGAATGTAATTAAATTTTAATGGAAAAATTGTGGAAAGTCTAGTATAATGTGTAGTAGGGGAAGTGCCCCCGTTTTTATTAAAACAGGAGCACAAAAAGTATAGGGATTGGAGATTGATGAGAAATGGAAATGTCTGAAATCCGCAAATTGTGTATGAACTGTATGCATATGAGTAAAGAGGATGAATTCTGTCCTGTTTGCGGTAAAGCCAAAAGAGGTTTGAAGAGTTACGGTCGAGCTTTGGAGCCCGGCACTATTTTGAATGGCAAAATTTTGATTGGTAATATTCTCGGTATGGGTAATTTCGGTATTACCTATATGGGGTTTGATTTGCTTTTGGAATATCGTGTTGCTGTTAAGGAATTCTTCCCGGATGAGATGGTGGAACGTGATACCAATGATGCGTTGTACGTAGCAGAAGGAACCACACCGGAAGAATATTATGAAGAATTGAAGGCTTACCAGCGCGAAGCGAAGACTTTGGCGCAGTTCTCGAAGTATCCCGGTATTGTTTCCATTAAGGAACTTTTCTATGAAAACAATACTGCTTATATGGTTATGGAGTACTTAGAGGGCGGTACGCTTAGAAGATATATTGATAATCACGGCGGCAAGCTTGATGTGGATCATGCACTTGCATTGATGGAACCGGTCATTACCTCAATGGAGGAAATTCATAAGAGTGGTTTGATTCATCGTGACATCAGTCCTGAAAACATTATGCTTGATAAGGACGGAAGTATTAAGGTAATCGACTTTGGTGCAACCAAGAAGTTGAGCAATAAGACTGCGCAAATTTATTTCGGTAAGTTCGGTTATGCGCCCTTAGAACAAATGGTGGGTGAAGGCCAGGGACCTTGGACTGACGTTTACGGAATTTGTGCAACTATGTATTGTATGATTACCGGTGATATTCCTACCGATGCTTTTGAGAGAAGCCAAAATGAACCCTTGATGCATATTGCTGATTACGGCATTCCTATGGAGCGCAGAATTGCGGATGCCATTATGCGTGGTCTATCTATGGAGTGTAAGGACCGTCAGCAGGATATGGGGCAGTTAAAGAGACATTTATACGGTCAGAAGATTAACAAAGAATTTGCAGAGTCTTATGAGATTCAGTATCCACAGGGAAATGCATTGATGATGTACGATAAGAAGAATCGTCGTGTATGGTTCGGTCATTATCCGATGAATGAAGTAACAGGTTCGCGTCTTACAACGGATATCATTTACGCAAATTATGACGGCAATGACAAGGCTGTTTTGGATGTGGGCAAGTTTAAGAGATTTTCCGTAAAAGATGCTTTGATGTCTAAAGATTATCGTTTGGTTAACAAACAAAAAATCAAAGACGAAAGCAGAATGTATCGTATTTTTGAATATACCGACATTCCCTGGGTGATTTTACACCAGAGCGGAAATAAAATGATTCTTCAGTCTGAATATGTATTGGATTATCAGATGTTTGATGAGAAGAGTTATTTGGATATGACAGATAGAGAAGTAACCAAGGTTCGCACCGGCATCAGCTGGGAATTCAGTAAAATCCGCGAATGGCTGAATCGAGATTTCTTCCGTGAAGCTTTTACAAAGGAAGAGCAGGAAAAGATTATTATCAAGGAAGTAAAAACGCCGATTTCGTCTTTTACGGATCAGGTAACTTACGACCGCGTATTCCTTCCTTCCGTGGAAGAAGTAATGAATGGTTTTGAGAATCGTGCGGTTAGAGGCGGTAATGCCTTGAAGACGCCGGTAAATCAAAGCCAGATTCTGTTCTCACAGTATGCGGCTGCCAAGAAGCTGGATGAAGCATTGCCTATGGGTTATGCCCTTCGAACCAGAGGTACCATTAACGCAGAGAGCGCAACTTTTACTTACGGAGAAAACTGTGACGGACATTCCATCCAGAACGGTAAAATGAAACAGTGGAAATTAAGTATACCGATGGGTATCCGACCGATTATTCAGGTTGATATCAGTGATATTGTAGAAGTGTAGAGGACTGTGACAATGAGTAATTACGTAATGAGCGATGTCCACGGTCAATACAAGTCTTACATGAAGATGCTGAAAAAAATTGACCTGAAGGCAGAAGATACTTTATATGTTTTGGGTGACGCAATCGACAGAGGTCCTGACGGAATTAAGATTTTAAGTGATATCATGAAACGCCCCAATGTGGAATTAATATTGGGCAATCATGAGCTGCTGATGTTGGATGCGTTGAAGAATTTTGATGAAATTAAAAGTAAAGACCGCCATGATACGGACGATATCGATTTATGGTTGGATCCGTGCAACGGCGGTGAATATACTTATGATAATTACGTTAAATTATCGGCACAGAAGAGAAAGGCAATTATTCAATATTTGGAGAATGCTTGGATAATTAAAAAAATCAAAGTGGGAAACAAGAATTATCATCTTTCCCATGCGTATACGACTTTGCGAAAGAGTAAAGAAGGTTTTCGTTATGGGGATTTATCGCATGACGAAATATGGGATATTGTGTGGATGAACATTTTTGACCGAGCTTTTATTCGGGAAAATGCGGAGAAATTGTATCCGAACAAGAAAGCTATTTATATATGCGGCCATACTTTTACCCAGCGCTTGGATTGCATCGATGATTTAGGTAGAGGATTGGTATATCATAATACGGATTACCATGGATATCATGTGTATAATATCGATTGTGGTATGGCATTGAATAACAAATCAAGCCAGCTTGCATGTATGCGTCTTGAAGACGGAGAAATTATGTATGTTCCGCTTGAATCACGTACAAAGTAATACATAAAAGAATAAAAAGCCTCTTTTTATCAGACACTACTTATAGTGTGATAAAAGGAGGCGTTTTTTATGAAAGAAAAATTAGGTATTGCATTTATTGTAATAATTGCAGCTTTGTGTCTCTTCGGCTGCGGTAATGAATTGCCGGAAGAGGAGATGGTCAGTGCCTATGTCCAGCCGCCGTCCAGTGTTACAATTTGTCCGGTAAAGTAAGGAGGCATTTTAAGAATACTTAAAAGAGTTTCGGCCACTTCATCGGTACTGCCGGCACGTCCTGCCGGAATCTCGTCTTTTAAGGCATTCAAGTCTTCTTCGGAAAGGTGAGCATTCATCTGCGTATCAATCAAGCCACATGCGATTGCATTCACCTGAATTCCGCTGGGAGCCAGTTCCTTAGCCAATGCCTTGGTAAAACTGTTTAAGCCGCCTTTGGAAGCTGAGTATGCCACTTCAGCAGCGGCACCGACATTTCCCCATACGGAAGAAATATTAATGATGTGTCCGGCGTGATTATGAAGCATAAGCGGAATGGCATATTTAGAAGTATAAAAGGCGGAAGATAAGTTGGTGCCGATTACTTCGTCCCATTCTTCCGGCTTCATATCCTGCAAT
Source organism: Lachnospiraceae bacterium (assembly GCA_017622505.1). Classification (GTDB taxonomy): domain Bacteria; phylum Bacillota; class Clostridia; order Lachnospirales; family Lachnospiraceae; genus UBA3766. The sequence goes on along the minus strand of JAGAQZ010000017.1, from coordinate 2,324 downwards.
AAGCCTACATAAGAAATGCCGGCATTGTTCACCAAAAGGTCTAAATGAGGAATGCATTCAAATAAACAACGTACCTTTTCGGCATTTTTCATATCACATTGTTTGGCGATACAGGTAATATTATAATCTTTTTGAAGTTGATTAGCAAAGCTAAGCAACTCATTTAGAGATTTAGAACAGGTTAAAATCAAATGATAGTCTTCTTTTGCTAAAGCTTGTGCAATACTTTTACCGATGCCACGTGATGCGCCGGTTACAAGGGCATATTTGTTCATTGGGATACTCCTTTTGTTAAATACTATATTTAGTATATTCCATTCGGTGAATGCCTGCAAGTTTTTATGGCGGTTGTAATTGAATTTTATGATAAAAACTGATAGAGTAAAAGAGTAGATATTTTTTGTTAAATTGTAGAAAAATATATATCTCAAAAGCAAATAAGGAACCAAAGAAACAAGAATAATTCGGAGGGAATAAAATGTACGATTTAGTGATTATAGGATCCGGTCCTGCCGGAATGTCAGCCGCAATATATGCACAGAGAGCATGCTTGAATACGCTTGTGTTGGAGCGTACAGGTTTTGGTGGTGGCCAGGTTTTAAATACTTACGAAGTAGATAATTATCCCGGATTGCCCGGCATTAGTGGTTTTGAGCTTGCGCAGAAGATGAGCGAGCATGCGACAAAGTTAAATGCAGTAACTGCTGAGGATGATGTAACGGAAATTACAGCAGAAGGTGATCATTACATTATTAAAGGTGAAAACGGCACTTATGAGACCAAAGGCATTATTATTGCTACCGGTGCAAAGCATGCGCATTTAAACGTGCCCGGCGAAGATGAGTTGGCAGGAATGGGTGTTTCTTACTGTGCAACCTGTGATGGTGCTTTCTTTACGGGACGGGATGTAGTTGTAGTAGGCGGAGGCGATGTGGCAGTGGAAGATGCTATTTTCCTTGCCAGAAATTGTCGCAAGGTGTATCTCATTCACAGAAGAGATGAACTACGTGCGGCGAAAACCCTTCAGGAAGCGGTTAAGGCCTGTGATAACGTAGAAATCATATGGAATACTACCGTAGAATCCATTAACGGTAGTGATGCGGTAGAAACAGTTACCGTTAAAAATAAACTTACCGGGGAGACCGGTTTGCTTCCGGTCGCCGGAGTATTCATTGCAGTGGGTATATTGCCTAATTCGGAAGCTTTTGACGGCTTTGTGAAAAGAGATGCCGGCGGATACATTTGTGCCGGCGAAGACTGCGCTACAGACAAAACTTTCGTTTATGCGGTAGGTGATGTACGTACCAAACCTTTGCGTCAGGTAGTTACTGCGGTAGCAGATGGGGCAAATGCCGTGACAAGTTATCAGAAGGACTTATTACAGTAAATGTTACGGTAATTGTTACGAAATAATTTCGTGTTTTAACAACTGTATTTTTATAAAAAGCCCGAAAAATAAGCCTTTCCAGACATTGGTAGACATAAAATATGTTGACAAATGTTACGAAAACTGATATATTGTTACTTGGATGTAATAATTTCGTAATATTTTAACATCGATTTAGAGGATGGGAAAGGTTTTACGGTGTACTTTTATGAGACGTAAAAAGCTGACACTGGGCGTATGTGCATTGGCAATCGGTATTGTCGTTGCAGGACTTTCGCTTTCGACAGAAGCAACCGGAAAGTTCACGGAATTGCCCGCAGCAGGAGCAGCAGTTGATATGGGAGATGGTTCTTCTTATATTGATGTGCAGGCGACAATCGAATCAATTATGAAAGAAAATAAGGCCTATGCAACAGGAACCAGTTCTGTTGGATTGGCAACAATAGAGAATAACGTATCTGTAGTTCGCGCAACGGAAAGTCCGGCAACGGAAACCGTGAGTGAAACGGCAGTTTCTTCTGAAGCGGCATATACAGTGGCGGAAACGAAAACAATTCAGCCCGTTACAGTAGCTACGGTTCAGGAAGCAACGTCTGAAACCACAAGCGTTGAGCAGACTTCGGCAACTCCTGAAGTTGTAAAGGCTGATACCATTTTAACTGAAATGGAAAGCGTAGCGGATGGAAGCAATGGTATTTCTGAAGTACAGGATAAAATTGTTGAAGGCGCAGATTCAGAAGAAGCAATTGATGAAACACAGATTATTCCTGCGGAGGAATTGGAAATTCCCGGAGCGAATGTGGCTGTGAAAGAAGAAGTTCCTTCGGAGTATGAAAATTTGGTAATTGCGCAGGTAAATGATTACGTTAATGTTCGCGCTGAGGCAAATACCGAATCTGAAATCGTAGGTAAGCTTTATGATGATTCCGTAGGTACT
>JAGAQZ010000130.1 GCA_017622505.1 Lachnospiraceae bacterium | reverse complement strand
TAATGGTGTTCTCAGACTCCAAATATCCGTCATGGGACTTTGTATTCAATTTTAAGGCTTTGGCAAACTCGCGGGCAACCGAAGGTTTCTCCGCGATAAAAACCGCTTTTCCCATGGTATTATCCTTTCATAATACTTAATAAGAACTAAAATAACGTATCCTTCAAATTACAATACTGACTAAAACTGTTCCAGACTATAATACCAGTCCGCACCGGCTAAAGAAGGAAACGGAACATATACATACAATATACCGTCGGCTCCCATATACATCGGCAAATCAACGGTAGTATCGTTAATTGCAGATTGCATCCATGCATTTATTTCTTCTTCTGCCGTACCGGGATAAATACTGTCAACCTGACGCTGAAAATATTCTTTCTCGCGTCGTAAAGACTCCCTTATAAAATCCTCTTCCGTAAGATTTCGCATTGTAAGAAGTTCAGTATTTGTGACTTCTTTCTCATTTGCAAAATCATAACTGTATGCAAACCGCAGAAAAATATCATTCGGATAAGGCACAGACGCAATAATTGCTACAATATTATCATATTCAACTACTTCATATGTCACACTATAACAAAACAAAGAACACCCTGTGGGCATTGTCTGCACTTCATCGTTAATAACGTCATATAAATCTTCCACAATTCTTTCGTTAAGCACCTTTGCACTGTCTGAATCCGCATTGAACTGCGGGATCTGATAAACATAGTTGTCCGTATTTCCGACGATATCTGTATATGTACCCGAAAGATTCAAAATTACATTCACCTTTGGATTGTCGGTTGATTGTAACTCTAATGGAAGCTCTGTATCTGCTACATCTGTATTATCTGCGTTTTCATCACTTGAAGTTTCGTTCCCAAAAAACTCTTCCATAGTTTCTTCAAGCAAAACATCACCGGCGTTATTATTACTTTCTTCTTCGCCCGTAACATCATCTTCTTTATTTTCTATCGTTTCAGAAACCTGTTCCGGCAATTCAGACACCACTTCCCTTGCATTACAGCCAACAAGAAGAATAGATGCAATTACGGATAAAATAATAAATATTTTTTTCATATTTACTCTCCTTTACACTTCACAAAGTTCGTTAATGTTCAAGCCTTACGGAAATAGATGTCACTTTTCTGTTCCAAAAATTATTCATGGCATAATATGTAAGGCTGTCATAATCCATATATGATGTAGTGCCACTGTCAATCGAAATAACGGGATTTTCATAGCTGATGCGAATATTATATATATCAGAACCGACCTGTTCCGTATAAGTATTTGATCCATAAGTAGTAGAACCACCCACGCCCATTATATCATTTACCTGGTTATAGGACATTCCAAGTTTAACATCATTTATCAACCGGAAATTAGGAGCCTTTCCTTCGTTAACCGATATTCCAATCACTTTACATCCACGCGTTTTTTGTTCAGACATGGTATCATTTAATAAAATAAGTTCAATTTCTTTCCCGGCAGAATTTCTGGCTTTCACCCAAGTCGTATCACCGGAACTGACGTTATACATTTTATATTCGGACACCATTTCAAATCCCAAATCTTCAAAATCATAATACGAACAAGGAATCTGAACCGTATTTCCTTCTAATATAAATTCATATTTAGGACCTGATGGAATCAACTTGCTGATAGCAATAAGCAATAAAAACGCCACAAAGATAATACCGCCTATTGCAGTAATTTTCCTGGTCTGACGGTCCTCTTTTTCCTGCTTCATTTCGGCAATTTCATCTGCTTCTTCTAAAGATTCTTCAGATACTTCTTCAGTTATTCCGCAAGAAAAATCTTCCACATTTTCTTCAAAAGACTCTTCATGATCAAATCCAAACAATTCCCACATTACACACACCTTATCTTATAAGTAAAACACTTCCTACAAATCATTCATATCCACAAGATACACACCATCGTTTCTCTTAGCAAAGGCTTCCACTTCCCCAGTAAAACCATCCGCCGAGAAGAAGAAACAATGCTCCGGACGCAAGTGCGCCTCCTTAGCAAGCGCTATATCTGCTTCTACCATAGCCAAATCAAGTGCCTTACCGCTTGTATTACAGAAACCAAGTAAGGTATTACGTTTTGCATCCTGGCCAACCACATCGATTCGGCCGTTTTTACCAACCCATTCGCCGTGGCGGGTGTATTGAACAGGTAATTTCCCTCTTTCGTTCAAAATATCCAAATATTCCGCGCAAATTTTACCGTACCCCGCACTGATATAATCCGTAATTTCTTCTGCAATATATGTATCATAAAATTCTTCCGCACACATAACGCCTAGCTCATCACTATGCGGAAAGATAAAATGATACCAGAACTGCACCAAGGGATCACAAATACGATAGACACCCTTCTTGGAATTACGATTATCTGCCGTTTCATAAGAAAATACCTTTTCTACAAGTTCCAAGGACATTAAATTCTTCAAATATACACTGATTTTAGCCCTTGAAAAGCCTGTATGCGTATATAAATCGTTTAATTTTTCTCGGCCTTCCGCCAATGATGCAAGAATCGTCCCATAAACGCTTAATTCACGCAATTCATCGCTGATACGGTTCAATCCTTCTGACGCAAAAACTGAATTTTGCTCCAAAAACAGACGACATATATTCGTTTTTAAGTCAGATTTTATATCAAAGCGTGTCCAATAACCGGGATTTCCGCCGGCAATACTGTAAATTTGGATGCACTTCTTGGTATCGTTGGTATCATAAAAACAAACCATATCAAGAAAACTCATAGGTTTCACTTTTAAGAATCCCGAGATCGCAAAGGCATTACGTCCGATTTTGGATATAAAAGTATTCTCCACCCAGCCAATTGCGTTGGATGCCAAGATAATCATAAGACGCCCTTTATTCTCTTCATCGGCAAGAAAAGCGGTCACCGCATTCATAAAATCATCGCTGTTTCGCACTGCCCAATGAAAATCTTCAATCACAAGAACAGTCTTGCCTGCATCCTTTTGACCGGCATATAATTCGCTGATTGCATCAAAAAGCGCAGAAAAATCAGGATATTCCCCAATGGAAATACCCTGATTTCTTATTTTCTTTGACCAGACATAGCACTGTTGTCTCGGACTGCACTGGCTTGCACAAAGGCGCACAACGTCTTTCTCCTTTGCAAATTCCTGCAAAAGAGAACTAACGCCCAAGCCTTTCTGCCCGTACAGTACAATAAGACTGTTATCAGCCTGATTATAATAATTTGTTAAATAGTCCAACTCATGCGAACGTCCGATTAACATAGTTTTCCCTTTTTATTAAAGCATTATTTCTTGGTGATATAACCCTGTGCCTTCAATAATTCAGCGCAAAGTACAGCACCGCCTGCAGCACCTCTTACGGTGTTGTGTGAAAGACCTACAAACTTCCAGTCATAGATGCTGTCTTCACGAATACGGCCTACACTGATGCCCATACCCTTTTCGTAATCAACATCCAAATTAACCTGAGGTCTGTTATCTTCTTCCAAATACTGGATAAACTGCTTCGGTGCGCTGGGAAGTTCTAATTCCTGAGGTACACCCTTGAAGTTTACAAGCTTTTCAATCAACTGTTCCTTAGTAGGCTGTTTCTTAAACTTAACAAATACAGATGCTGTATGTCCGTTTAATACCGGTACACGGATACACTGGCTTGTAATCTTAATATGATCAGCAGGTGCAATCACGCCATCCTTAATTTCGCCCCAGATTCTAAGGGGTTCTTTTTCGCTCTTTTCTTCTTCACCACCAATGTAAGGAATGATATTTTCAACCATTTCAGGCCAATCCTTGAAGGTCTTACCTGCACCTGAAATTGCCTGGTATGTAGAAACAACTGCCTCGTAAGGTTCAAATTCTGCCCATGCTGTTAAAACAGGTGCATAACTCTGGATAGAACAGTTCGGTTTTACTGCAATGAAACCTCTCTTTGTTCCGAGACGCTTCTTCTGGAATTCAATTACATTCATATGATCCGGATTAATCTCAGGCACAACCATAGGAACATCAGGTGTCCATCTGTGTGCGGAATTGTTACTTACAACAGGCACTTCAGCCTTAGCGTAAGCTTCTTCAATTGCCTTAATTTCATCCTTTGTCATATCTACGGCACTGAAAACAAAGTCAATTTCTGCTGCAATCTTTTCAATTTCATTTACATCAAGAACAACAAGGTTCTTTACTGCTTCGGGCATAGGTGTGGTCATTTTCCAACGTCCGCCAACTGCCTCTTCATATGTTTTGCCTGCAGAACGGGGGCTTGCAGCGATTAAAACCACTTCAAACCAGGGGTGATTCTCGAGAAGCGAGATAAATCTCTGCCCTACCATACCTGTTCCGCCTAAAATACCAACTCGTAACTTGTCACTCATAACTTTTAACTCCTCTAAAATTATTCTTATGATTTCATAAAAATATAATAACCTTTACAAAATCACACATATATATAAATCTTACGATTCAATATGTTATAAATTAATACTTTTTATAATGCCTTTTCATCAGCCAGATATGCTTCGTACATAGCAATAACCTTCTTCATTGCATCCTGTCCGGGCGCACCAAGGGTCAAACGCTTGTTAACGCAGGTTTCAAGGCTGATTGCATCATAGATATCGTCTTCAAATGCCGGGCACAATTCCTTGAATTCGTCCATTGACAAATCTTCGATTGCACAATTCTTATCGATACATAAAAGTACCATACGACCGATAATTCCGTGGGCATCGCGGAAGGGAACGCCCTTATTTACAAGGTAATCCGCAGCGTCTGTTGCATTGGTAAATCCGTTCATTGCACTCTTTGCCATTACATCCTTGCGGAAACTAATAGTTGAAAGCATTCCCGTAAAGAGATACAAACAATCACCTACGGTTTCAAATGCATCAAAAGTCATTTCTTTATCTTCCTGCATATCCTTGTTGTATGCCAAAGGTAAGCCCTTCATGGTAGTAAGCATAGACATCAATGCACCGTATACACGGCCGGTCTTTCCTCTTACCAACTCAGCAATATCCGGATTCTTCTTCTGGGGCATAATGCTGCTTCCTGTTGAATACGCATCATCCATCTCCACAAATCTGTATTCATTGGAATTCCATACAATCAATTCTTCCGAAAATCTGCTCAAATGCATCATGACGGTAGAAAATGCCGATAACAGCTCAATCACATAATCTCTGTCAGATACGGAATCCATACTGTTTCTGGTAGGTCCGTCAAAACCTAACAATTCAGCAGTATACGTTCTATCCAAAGGATAGGTGGTGCCTGCCATCGCACCGGAACCCAAAGGACATAAATTCATACGTTTGCGGATATCAGCCAGACGCTGTCTGTCTCGTAAAAACATCTCAAAATATGCACTCATATGATGGGCCAATGTGGTAGGCTGTGCCTTCTGCAAATGGGTAAAACCGGGCATATAGGTATCGGTATTGTTTTTAATAATGTCAAGCAATACCATCAACAAATCTTTTAACAAAACATCCGTATTGTCGATTACATTTCTGGTATAAAGCTTCATATCAAGGGCAACCTGGTCATTACGGCTTCTTCCGGTATGAAGTCTTTTGCCCGCATCTCCGATTCTGTCGATTAAGTTTGCTTCCACAAAACTATGTATATCTTCATAACGGCTGGAAATCTCCAATTCACCGCTTTCGATATCTTTTAAAATTCCTTCCAAGCCGACAATAATCGCATCAACGTCTTCCTGCGAAATAATGCCCTGCTTCCCAAGCATTTTACTGTGGGCAATACTGCCTTCGATATCCTGATGATACATCTTCTGGTCAAATCCAATGGATGCATTAAACTGATAAACGGCTTCATCGGTTTCCTTTGTGAATCTGCCGCCCCAAAGCTGTGCCATAAAAACTCCAATCCGAAGTATCTTAATTAAAATCCGGACCGCATCAAACTGCAATGCAATCCTTCATTTATACTTCCTACAAACCCATTCTTCTAAAAAACCATACCCGTAAAAGCGGATATGGTTTCAAAGCTGGAAATCGGATTCGAACCGACGACCCCTTCATTACGAGTGAAGTGCTCTACCTGCTGAGCTATTCCAGCAAAACAAAACAGTCCTGTGTTATTATATCCGCTACGGGACTATTTTGCAAGTCAAAAATACCGCTTATTTATTTTCCTTATCCGGCTCCAAAACAACCATTTTCTGATAAGGGATTTCAATACCTTCCTCGTTAAAACGATTCAGTACCTTTTCAAGAATTCTTTGCTTTGCATAACGAAATTCGTCATTTTTAACGTAACAACGTCCGCCAATCATAATTGCCGAACCTGCCAGTTCATCCAAATACACTTCCACTTCCGATGCATTAATACAAGCTTCATCTGTCTTAAAAGCATCCGCAACAATACCCATTGCACCTTTCCAATCAGCCTCATAGGCAACACCGAATTTCAATTCAAGCATACGATTCGGAGTCTTTGTAACATTGGTAAGGCTTGTGTTTGCCAGTGTTCCGTTAGGTAAAACCACGGTTCTGTCATCTATCGTCTGTAACTTTGTGTAAAATAACGAAATCTCCGTTACGGTTCCTGAGTTACCCTTATTATCTTCGATAATAAAATCCCCAACCTTAAAAGGTTTTAAAAGGATAATCAAAATACCACCCGCGAAATTCGACAAACTGCCCTGAATTGCCAGACCGATTGCCACACCTGCGGAACCTAAGATTGCAACAATACTTGCCGCATCCACGCCAAAGGTGCCTGCGATCACAAAACCCAAAACAATATATAAGCCAACCGCAATAACGGAAACCAGAAAACCTGCGGTTCCTTCTTCCACTTCGCACTTATCAAAAGCCTTTTTTAACAACTTCTTTACCCATTTAATTAGCCAGTAGCCAATAAAAAGGGTAACAACCACAAATAAAATTCTTCCGCTCAGGTTAATCAAACCGTCCGAAACCGTACTGATTCCCTGATTTATTACTGTTTTAATATCCATGATAACCTCTTAAACAGCTTTTACTGTTTTTATTCAAAATAATAACAGAATTCTTTTATTTCTCTTCCAGAATCTTTTCCAATTCCTTAATTCTGTTTTCTGCGTCTTTAATTGCTTCCGCAATAATTTCATCACGATGCTTCTCGATTTTTGCACGCTCTGCTTTCACGTAAGCAATACGTAACTGACGCTTATGTTCCGCGATATCAGCCAATTCCTTTGCTGTAAAAGGCTTATATGCATATAATGACACGCTCATAGGCGCAGCCTTAACTGTTAATGTATTTACATTTTCATCATAAGGTGCCTCTTCTGTAGCAACTGTCTTGGGATTGCAGATGCCTTTTCCGCCGAATTTACTGTCGTCCGTAGATAAAAGTTCCGTATATTTACCTGCAAAAGGTGCCACCAACTTCAATTCTTCGTATTCAGTATTTGAGAAATTAGCCACCACATACAGAATTTCGTTCTTTTTATTACTCTTGCGGACAAACGTAATCACATTGGCAACGTCAGCCTTATGATTTACCCATTCCAAACTACCCGCCTTCTCGTCAAAACCGTATAAAAGCTTTTCTTCTTTGTACAGCTTGCTCATTTCAGCCATAAAAGCATCAAAAGCTACTGCAAATTCACTTCTTTTCGCCTTTTTACCGCCGTTATCAACAAATGCTTTAAAATCAGGGCAGAATAATTTCTTGCCGGGATACAGCATTGTATAGGCATAAGCTGCACGTAAAGCCGCGTAATTTTCTTCCAAAATGCCCGGGAAATCTTTTAACGCACCGTTTTCTGTTACATCAGCAGACAAGGGTAAAACATAATTCTCATTGTATGCATAATCCAAGCCGGAAAGCATGGTAAGAAGTTTGCCTGCCCTTGCATAGGGGTCACTCTTAACGAATCCGATAAAATCTTTCTTAAAGCCATTGTTCCATACGAAATCAAAGCCCAAAGAATTCTTATTCTTATCGGATGCATCCGCCCATACCGCATCAATATCACCAACCGTTATACTGCCGGGAAAATCTGCCTTGATTTTATTATTAATTTCTTTGATAAAATCAACAAATTCAAGATTTTCTTTACCGCCGTAAGCATTGGGCACCCATTCATTTCTGCCGTAATCCAAATATAAAACAGACGCAAGGTCATTAAAACAAATACCGTCAAAATGATACTTCTTCATCCAAAAATATGCATTGGAAGTAAGGAAACTCTTTACTTCCGGACACTGATAACGGAAAACATTGGCATCATAAACAGGCTGATACCCCTGACGAACATCCGCATGCTCATACAAATGACTTCCGTCAAAAAATTCAAGCCCGTTGGCATCTTTGGCATAGTAGGCCACAGACCAGTCCATAAGCACGGATATTCCTGCCTTATGACATTCATTTACAAATTCTTTGATAACATCCTTTTCTTTTAAAGTACTTGTTGTTGCATAATAAAACAAAGTCTGATAAGCATCTTTCTTTGAAGAAGATTCGGCCATAACCGGTGCAAGCTCTGCGTGGGTACATCCCAAAGCACCTAACTTTGCTACAGTTTCTTTTAATACTGTAGCAAGCTTCTTTTTGCCTTTGGAAGCTTCTGTAACAAGTTCCTGTAAGGAAACCTGACAAATCTGTACAGGCTGGCCCATAAGCTTCTTTCCTTCGTTTTTAACAAATGTTTTATCACTCCACTCAAATGCAGAACTTTCATTTACAACTGCGTAACCGCTTTCGTTTAAAAGTGTTGCATAAGGGTCATCTTTTAAAAGGATTTCGTTGCCTTTTACCTTTAATTCGAAACGATAAGCATCTCCAGCTTTTACATCAGGAATAAAAAGGGTAAATACGCCGTATTCATCCAGTTTCTGCATAGGATTTACACGACCGTCCCAACGATTCCACTCACCGATTACGCTGACACGCAATGCATTCGGCGCCCAAACAGCGAAATTCACGCCGGCAACACCTTCTAAGGTCATTGTATGTGCGCCCAAAATACGATATGCATCCGTACAATTTCCGGCAATGAAGTCTTCAAAGCCGTCTTTGGGGATTACCGGTGCAAAATCATAGGGATTCTTGATAGTAACTTTTTCGCCATCTTTGGTAGAAATTCGATAACAATATGACTTTTTGCCGGTTCCGGGTACGAAAACAGCATAAAAACCTTCCTCGTCCACCATTTCCATCGGAATTGCTTCGTCTTTGCCTTCAAAAACCACCTCAGCAGACTCCGCAAAAGGTAAAAACGCCTGAAGCAAAGTGTCCTTGCCGCTTTTTTGTGGTGTTAAAATATCAAAAGGATGCGCATTATCCGAATATACGATTGATTCGATTGCTTCCCAGTCCATTTTGGCATATTGTTTTTTGGTCATATTGTTATTTCCTTTCAAATTATTTATCTGTACGAATGCTGTGAATAAAGATACCGCTTCTTAACTTAGGCTCAAACCATGTAGATTTAGGGGGCATAAGAAGTCCTGCATCCGCCACATCGAACAACTCGTTGATTGAAGTAGGATACATTGCAAATGCAACCTTACAATCTTCAGCAACGCGGCGTTCAAGCTCTTTTAAGCCTCTGATTCCGCCCACGAAATCGATTCTTTTATCTGTTTTAGGATCATCAATACCTAAAATAGGTCCTAATACGTTATTCTGTAAAATAGACACATCCAAACCGTCAATAGGATCATTGCTTGTGTATTCTTTCTTTACGCTCAAACGATACCATTCACCGAAAAGGTACATACTGATTTCGCCCTTCTTTGAAGGATACTGTGCCTGATTGCCAATAGGCGCAACATCATAGATTTCTTCCAACTTAGAAATGAATTCGTCTTCGCTGTTGCCGTTTAAGTCCTTCACAACACGGTTATAATCCATAATCATTAACTGATCATCCGGGAATAAAACGGATAAGAAGAAGTTAAATTCTTCGGTTCCGTCATAAGAAGGATTCTCTTCTCTTAATTTTAAACCGACTTTCACCGCTGATGCACAACGATGATGTCCGTCAGCAATGTAAATTTCATTCATTTCTGCAAAAGCATTCTCAATCTTTGCAAGACTGTCTGCTTCGTTAATCACCCATACTTTATGTGCAATGCCGTCATCTGCCACAAAATCATATAGGGGTGCTTCTGCACGCTTATTTGCAACTACTTCATTGATTACATTATTCGAACGGTAAGCAAGGAAAATAGGGCCGGTCTGCGCTTCACAGGTTGAGACGTGACGAATACGGTCTACTTCCTTGTCTGCACGGGTATTTTCATGCTTTTTAATAATATTGTTCTGGTAATCATCAATGCTTGCACAGGCAACGATACCTACCTGGGAACGTCCGTCCATTACCAATTCATATACATAGTAACATTTTTCATCTTCCTGAACATATTCGCCCTTTGCAACACGATCCCAAAGCATTTCTTTGGCCTTAGCATATACGCAATCTGCATAGGTATCCACATCATCAGAAAACTGAGTTTCTGCTCTGTCAATTGCAAGGAATGACAAAGGGTTCTTCTCTACAACAACCTTAGCTTCTGCCCTGTTATATACGTCATAGGGAAGGGCTGCCATCTGCTCTTCTAATCCTTTCTTCGGTCTGATTGCCTGAAACGGTTTTAATACTGCCATTTTTCATCCTCCTGTGGCTTAAATTAATCTTTATTGTGTTATAGCATAAAATGCTTTGTTATCTTTCTCCATATGTATACGGCGTTCTTCCATAAGTTTTGCTTTCAGGGCATTGTAATCAATCGCCCCCATACCAGCTGTGATATTCGCAAAAATCGCCTCGTATTCCCTGCTTACCACAAACGCAAGCTTGCGCTCCGGTTTCTTAAATAAGCGGATAATATTCTCTTCCGGACCGTTTAAATCAAAGAGTTCAAGACATTTCCAGTTATCCTTAAAATACCATTTCCTCTCATTTTCCCCTATTCTGAAGGTTTCAACCTTCCGCGAAAGGAATTTTTTACGGTAAAAATACAGTCCGTCCTCGGCAATCTCCATCCACCACTGTTCATGTCCTGCCACATCCACTTCGTCAATTTCAAACCGCTCCATAGAAAAAACAGGGATAATAATGTTGTTAAGATTTGCACATTTTTTACGTATTTCCGTAGGAACGTCTTTGTAAAGCTTCGTAATTTCCCCCTTAAAACGATAATACGGAATCAAAAGAGACTCCAAATAAATCACACGGAAATATTCCACACTACTGCTTGTCTGGGCAAGAAATACAATACCGATTATAAAAGCCGTACAATTAAACGCAAACCCAACCTTCGGAAATAACAGATTAAACACAGCAAACAACACAGTTGCACTACTCCTTAATACTTCAAAAAGGAACGATGTAAAAGGGAAGAACGATATGGATAACTGCATAATCTGTAATCCCAGCACCAGTGTTTTGGTAATATAGAAAATCATAATACCGAAAAATGCCGATAAAAAGCCGGTTAAAAAGACAAAGATTGCAATAATCCATTCAATTTCCATACCGACAAACAAGTTTTCCAGCATTAATCTGTATTTATCACAGATATATATGATTTTAATAACATTTTTACAGGAAATCCAAACCATCAAAAGATAGCCGAATATTCTTTCGAACTCACCATAAGTCAACATTGTAAAAGAACGCGTGCATTCAAAGCACTGCATTAATTTGCCTATTATGAAAACCGCCATCACAATCAAGAAAACTTCCGGTATGGAAAAATATGTTGTCTCAATTTCAAGGGGCATACCAATCACTGAATTTACCAATCCCAAGCCCCCATGCACCAAACCTGCAAGTAACGGCTCGATACCGATTGCTACCGCCTGGGCATAGGAACCGATAACAGTATCAAATACCTCTTCACCAAAAGCGTGTAACTCCTCCGGATTAACATTAGCCATTCCGGTATTTGCTACCGTTTCAACTGCCGGTGTATATTGTGAAAGCATATAACCCACAATAAACACGCAGAAACCCAAGCATGCCAATAAACTCAGCACGCAAAAAGGATGCGTAATGCCGTATTTGGTTTTCAATCGGCGAAACAGTCTCATTTAGTACCCCGTTTTACTTTTATCCTCAACAAAATAATTCTTAACGTTATCCAATTTCTGAAGCAAAGCTTCTTTTCGCTGCATACGTCTTGCTTCACGTTGCTGTCTCTTGGTCATCTTGGCAGCTTCCTGAATCAAATTATAATTTTCATAGCCTGTCAACTGCAGAATTTCTTCATTCTTATACAGATATTCCATACTCAAAGCAAAAGAAAATGCTTTTTTCGGATATTTCTTCGCAAGGTTCTTTTCATCCGGTAAATACGAGAAAATCTCGTAGCACCATAATCCTTTACGGATATATACAGGCTGTTGTTCGCTTGAAGGCAGGCTTATTTTACGGACTTTCTTCTTTCCCATACGCTTGCGCATGTAATACGGAGTATCATCCGCTATCACAAGCCACCACTTATCATATTTGCGTACTTTTTCTTCACCCACATATTTCAATGGATATACAGGCATTGCGGCCTGAATCTCAAGTCCTTCCGCTTCGCAATATTTGCGGATACGCTTCGGTAATTTCTTGGAAAGCAACGAAATCTGCGGATCAAAGCCCTTAATACGCTTCACCAAAGGTCTAAAATAGATATTCTTAAAATATCTTACCGCATAATAACAGCTCTTAAATAAAATACATCCGATGATAAAAATAATAATATTCAATGCAATACCCAAAGGAGGGAAAATTACATTTACGGTAATCAAAAAGATGGCAAACAAGCTCTTTGCAGTCTCAAAAAAGAACGCAGAACCGGGAATAAAAGATAAAGACATCTGAATGACATCAATTCCCGACATTACGGTCTTCATAATAAAATATACCGCCACCGATAAAATGGCCAGGAAAACAGACCATACAATGGATAACACAGCTACCCATGTTGCAGTCTGAGGCTGAGCCACACTTTCCGGCGAGGCAGCAGAAAGAACAGCATCCATTACACCTGTCGAAATTCCGGTCACATTTAAAACGCCCAATACCAAAATAAACACCAAACCAAGGTACTTCTCAAGTTCACCTAAGGTTACCATACCGAATACCTGAGTTGTTTCATTGGATTTCATCAACTTACTTGCAGCCCAGAATATTGCAATCACAAGCAAAACAATCGGATTTCCCGCAGGCGTAGACATCATATCCAAAGGATAACCACACCAACGGTTTACGGTTTCAATAATTCCCAAAAACAAAAGCGCCGTAAAAGGCTCACAGGAAATTGCAACCACGCTGGCATATCCGCCCGCTATAGAAGAAATAGAATTTCCCAAAATCTGCTGTGTAAGCGTAGATAATGTTTCGCCTTCTGACAAAGTAACATTTGTTGTATCTTCTGTCGCTGTAATCACTGCACTTCCCGGCATATAATCATTGAGAAAAGGACCACAGAATACCGATGCAAAAATGCATAAACATATGTATAACAAAACTAATTTTTTATGTTTCTGATATTCATCAAATAAAATTTTAAACACTAAAACATCACTCCTCACATTTTAAAACAATGCTTTTGCGTATAATGCTCTCATTTTAGACTATAAAAGTCCATTAAATATTATAAACCCCTTGATAAACATTATCAAGGGGCTTTTATAAGCATAATATATTTTATTATTTTAATATAACAGATAAAATCAATTGATTATTCTTATTTAACCTTTCTTACACGGAATACACCGTCAATTTCAGAAAGCTTCTTAATGATTTCTTCTGTTGCAGGGCTTTCAATATCCATCATAGTATATGCATATTCGCCTCTGGACTTATTAGTCATTTCCACGATATTGATGCCTTCATCACCAAAGCAAGCGGTAAACTTCGTAATCATGTTTGCAATGTTCTTATGGAAAATCGCAACACGACCTGCCTTAGTACAGATACCCATATCACATGCAGGATAGTTAACACTGTTTACGATGTTACCGTTTTCAAGGTATTCAATCATCTGCTTAACAGCCATCTTTGCACAGTTATCTTCTGACTCTTCTGTAGATGCACCAAGATGAGGGATTACGATACATCCGGGCTGACCTGCTGTTGTAGGATTCGGGAAGTCAGATACATACTTACGGACTTTACCGCTCTTTAATGCATCTAACATATCATTTTCATTTACAAGAACGTCTCTTGCAAAGTTAAGAATGATTACACCGTCTTTCATCATACCGATGGTTTCTGCATTAATCATACCCTTGGTAGAATCCAATGCAGGTACGTGAATTGTAATATAATCACACTCCTGATAAATTTCTTCTACTGCAAATACATGCTTAACACCACGGCTTAAGCTCCATGCTGCATTTACGGAAACATAAGGGTCATAGCCGTAAACTTCCATACCAAGTGTCTGTGCTGCGTTTGCAACCTTAACACCGATTGCACCAAGACCGATTACACCAATCTTCTTGCCTTCGATTTCAGTACCTGCAAAAAGCTTCTTTTCCTTTTCTGCAGACTTGGCAATATTTTCATCAGAAGTATTTGCTTTTACCCATTCAATACCGCCAACAACATCTCTGGAAGCAAGCAACATACCGCAAAGAACCAATTCTTTAACACCGTTTGCATTAGCACCGGGTGTGTTGAATACAACGATACCCTTTTCTGCGCACTTATCCAAAGGAATATTGTTTACACCGGCACCTGCTCTTGCTACAGCAAGCAAGTTATCCGAAAAATCCATTTCGTGCATAGATGCACTTCTTACAAGTACACCTTCTGCTTCAGCAATTTCGTATGTCTTCTCATAATTTGAATCAAAATTATCCAAGCCAACCTGGGCAATGGGATTTAAGCAATGATATTTAAACATTACGCATTCTCCTCTTCAAACTTCTTCATAAATTCAACTAACTTCTCAACACCTTCGATAGGCATAGCATTGTAAATACTTGCACGCATACCACCAACGCTTCTATGGCCCTTTAAGTTAGTAAATCCGGCTTCTGTAGCTTCTTTTACAAACTTAGCATCCAAATCAGCGTCGCCTGTTACGAAGGGAACATTCATAAGAGAACGGTCTTCCTTACGAACGGTACCCTTGAACATCTTGCTTTCATCAAGGTAATCGTAAAGAATTTTAGCCTTTTTCTCGTTGTATTCCTTCATAGCCTCAAGGCCACCCTGCTTCTTAAGCCATTTGAATACTTTACCGCATATATAAATACCGTATGCAGGCGGTGTATTGTAAAGAGATTCTGCATCTGCATGAATCTTGTACTGTAACATAGTAGGAGTTCCGGGAAGAACATCTTCTGTAATCAAATCTTCACGAATGATTACGATAACAACACCTGCAGGTCCGATGTTCTTCTGTGCACCACCATAGATAATGCCATACTTAGATACATCCATAGGTTCTGATAAGAAACAGCTTGAAACGTCAGAAACAAGTGTCTTACCCTTTGTATTCGGTAAAGTTTTGAACTTTGTACCGTAAATTGTGTTGTTTTCACAGATATAAACATAGTCAGCATCTTCAGAAATAGGAAGATCTGAACAATCAGGTATGTATGAGAAGTTGTCATCTTCAGAAGTTGCAATCTTGTTTGCAGTACCGAACTTCTGTGCTTCCTTATGTGCCTTCTTAGCCCACATACCGGTTACAATGTAATCTGCAACCTTATTCTTCATAAGGTTCATAGGGATCATAGCGAACTGAAGATGTGCGCCACCCTGCAAAAACAATACCTTATAATTGTCAGGAATATTCATCAAATCTCTTAAGTCAGCTTCTGCTTCCTTAATAATTGTATCATAAGCTTTGGAACGATGACTCATTTCCATAACCGACATACCGGTTCCTTTGTAGTCAAGCATCTCCTCTGCCGCTTCTTTTAATACTTCTTCCGGTAACACAGCCGGACCTGCCGAGAAATTATACACTCTAGCCATTTTCTTTCCTCCTTAAGGTTGGTAATCACCATAAAATTCATTTTACAATTATGCACATTATTCGTCAACTATAAAAATAATAAAATGACAAAAAAATAACAATGCGTTTTTATACACTTTATACTAATAAAATAAAACTACAGGCGTATCCATCTCCACCATTCCGTAAAGCTCAGCCGCCTTATCTTTCGGCATATTGATGCAACCATGAGATCCGTCCGTCATATAGATATCATCTCCAAACTTCCTTCTCCAGGTCGCATCGTGCAAACCGATATTGCCGTAAACCGGCATCCAGTAGTAAACAAAGGTTGCATAGGTTGCGCCTCTAAGAATTCGGTTTCTTGCCTTACCGTAAATGGAACATACCACAGCAGGCGTATCCCAGCCGCGACGCATATTCCCCGTAACGACAGGGGTTTCCAACGTAAGCTCATAATCTACGTAGTAATATAACATCTGCTCTGTCATATCAACTTCAATATAGGTTCCGCCAATATCATCTTCGCCCTGGCTCCAGGCTTTGGATGCGTAAACCGGTTCACGCTCCGTACCGCTTCGACCCAATGTGAAATCTTCTATCAAAAGGGCACATTCTTCCTCTTCATCAATGTCATTTCCGTAGGTACTCTTCTCTATCGTTACCAAATCACCCCTGGTCGACATGAATTCTCTGGGTTTACCCACGGTATCATACTTTTCACCAAGAGAAACCGCATATTCAAGCACCTTTGTTTCATCCAGCACAAGATTTCCCTGCGCATCTTTTATAAAAGCACCCGTATTTTCATCGATGGCAATCCACTTAGATACCACACTACTGTCAATCTTCTCTTCTCGGTCTCCTAAAATATATGTAAGCTCAAAACTCTGGAATGCATAAATATCATTCCATAACTTATAAATATCAAGATTCTCCTGCGTAACAGGCATTGTAACGTAGCAACCTTTTTGCTCTGCCACATACACTTCCTGTTCCAGATTATGCAACGCATTAGAAACCGCTTTGCAAACCCGTTCCGGTACAATCTGATTCACCGTATGGTCATACAAATGATATCCATCCTCTTCCAGAACAATTTCAGGACGATTCCCTACTGCCAAAACCTCTTTTTTCATAAAATCCGCTTTATAGAGAATATCCGCCAGCTTCTCTTCCGAAAAGGTTACAACAGGCATTACATCAAAATTTTGTTCAGTAAAATAATACCGGATCCACTCAAATTCCTTCTGTCCGCCCTTAATTTCCTTCAAAGCGCCGGTATAATCCATACCATATTCAATTTCTTTCAATGCAACTTCATATTGGCTGTTATTTCGGTCTATGATAGTAATTTTATCATAAGTAGCAAGCATAACCAGCTCTGCGTTTACCTCGTCTACGGTTTTACCGGTGCAATAGACTCCGTTAATCCACGTACCATAGCAAAACCGTTCCGAATAGTATCCGGCCAGTCCCAAATAAATACCGCCTGTTACAAGAAGCACACTTGTCAAAACAATCACGACTGTCAGCCACTTCTTTTTATTCATTCTTTTGTACTCCGTATAAAAACAAAAAGGGCGTATAAAAACGCCCCTTAATATCTTAAATTATTCAGCATTTGCCTTTTCAATCTGCGCAATTGCAGCTTTTTTCATAGGAATTCTGCAGTTTTTGTTATTACCGAATTCAACAATAACATCTTCTTCGGTAATGTCAATTAATACACCATAAAATCCGCTGGTGGTTACAACAATATCGCCCACTTCCATAGATGACATCATAGCATTGAATTTCTTCTTTTCCTTCTGCTGCGGTCTGTAAAGCATAAAATAAAAGAATCCAACAATAATTACAATATAAATAATTGTCATCCAAATACTACCGCCAAACATTCCGCCTGACTGTGCCGCATCTGCAGTTGTTGCTGCCGCTTCACCTGTTAATAATAAATTCATCTCTTACCTCCAAATTGTCACAATATATTTCGCATCTGTAAGATAACTATATCATATCCATTTTTTAACAATGCAATCTTAACTAGAATACACAATTTTTGTTTTATAAGCAAGCACTTTTTCCTTGCTTACGGGCTTTTCACAAAGTTTTAATCATTCTTCTGTTCCATGCCCTCTAACTTACGTGCTTTATATGCCTTAAACTCACCGGCATCCAACGCATCCCTGATTTCTTCCATCATCTTATTATAGAAGTAAAGATTGTGGATTACGCACATACGCATTCCAAGCATTTCCTTTGCTTTTAAAAGGTGACGTATATAGGCTCTGGAATAGCGCTGACAGGTCGGACACATACAACCTTCTTCAATTGGTCTGCCGTCCCTTTCATACTTGGCATTTAGCAGGTTAATCTTGCCATGATTGGTGTACAAATGCGCGTGTCTTCCGTTTCTGGTGGGATAAACACAGTCAAAGAAGTCAACACCACGTTCCACCGCTTCCAAAATATTCGCCGGGGTTCCCACGCCCATTAAATAAGTGGGCTTGTCCTTCGGAAGATATGGTACGGTATGATCTAAAACATCATACATTTCTTCGTGGCTTTCACCTACGGCAAGTCCGCCCAAAGCATATCCATCCAAATCAAATTCGCTGATTCTTTTGGCGTGTTCAATACGAATATCATTAAAAATCGCACCCTGATTAATACCGAACAACAACTGATTCTTATTAATGGTATCTTCTCTTGCATTTAATTCAGCCATTTTATCCTTGCAACGCTGTAACCATCTTGTGGTTCTGTCAACAGATGCCTGTACATAATTACGGTCCGCACGGCTTGAAGGACATTCGTCAAAGGCCATGGCGATAGTAGACGCCAGATTGGACTGAATCTGCATACTTTCTTCCGGCCCCATAAAAATTTTTTTACCATCGATATGCGACTGGAAATAAACGCCTTCTTCTTTGATTTTACGTAATCCCGAAAGGGAAAAAACCTGAAATCCACCGGAATCCGTCAAGATCGGCTTATTCCAAGACATAAATTTATGCAAGCCACCCATATCTTTGACCACTTCGTCACCGGGACGAACGTGCAAATGATAAGTATTGGACAACTGCACCTGGGTACCGATTTGTTCCAAATCCGCCGTAGATACCGCACCTTTTATCGCCGCAACGGTTCCTACATTCATAAAAACCGGGGTCTGGATGGTGCCGTGCACCGTTTCCATTACGGCACGCTTGGCATTGCCTTCTGTTTTTAACACTTTATACATTCTCGTAATTACTCCGTTATTTGCTTTTTATAAAATTATGAATTGTTTTCCGTTAAAGAATAATCCTACTTCAATTCATAAAAGATGATACAGTTGGGTTTTTCAATTTTGATTTCCTTACTGCTCATGGCAATGATATGCTTCTCCAAATCTGCCATAAAGAAAGTCATAGTGTTCGACTCGTGATTTAAACTCACCAAATGCTTTAAATCCGGGAACATAGCAGCATCCTTGGGATAAGTTCCGCTGATGGGCAAACAGAAATTCTTGGTAAGCATACCCGTAGTCGTATCCAAATCGAGAACAACCACACTGTTATCACCTGCATTGGAACTGATTAAATGTCTGCCGTCCAAGGTTAATTTCACCATACTTGTAACGGTTCTTCCCGCATGATACTCATTCACACAGGAAACAGTTTGAATCTTCTCAAATTCAGGATATTTCTCCACAAATTTATAATTATAAACATCAATATAATTCTTGATTTCATGAACAATATAGAGAAACTGTCCGTCTTTAGAGAATACCATATGTTTCGGACCGCTTCCTACATCGCTTCGGATAATATCAATCTGTTTTAACTTGCCTGTAATTTGATTTAATTCATATACGTTCACATGGTCCATTCCGCTGTCTGCCGCAAGAAGATAACGATTATCCCTGGACATTTTAACGCAATTCACATGGGGCTGGAAACTTCTTTCCATAACATCACCCATACCAACCATGTAGATTTCTTCCGTAATTTCACCGATACTTCCGTCTTCCGCCAATCTTAAAACCGTAATTTTACCGTCGTGGTAACCGGCCACAAAAAGAAATTTATCATCATAATCCGTAGAAAGATAACATCCGCGCATACCATTGATGGAAGCATAATTAATTTCTTCCAACATACCGTCTTCAAGAATACGATATCCTTTTACACCCATATCGGTTATGGAATACAGATACTTATTATTGTGGGAACAGGTTAAATAAGAAGAATTGGTAATTTCAACACTTCCTTTCTCTGTCATGGTTCCCTTCTCGACATCTACATCATAAATGGTTATGCCGTTTTTATTCTTCATTGTATAAGTTGAAACATATGCAACATATTTTTGACTTGCCATCTTTGCAACCTCCGCATTTACGCCATATAGATTAATGATACCACACCTTAAAATATTTGTTAATTGTTTTTTATTTCTTATGATTAAATTCTTTCTGTTTTGTTATCCTTTACGAGCCTAAAATATCATTTTACCCACTATTTTATTTCAATTATGTACTATCCTCATATTTTTTATGTCCCAATTCGCTTATTTGTACCTTTAAGTAAATGCTGTATGGATATTTTCATTCCTAAAAGGACCGTTTCAACTGCGTCAGCACTTAATGAGCAAGGTTCTGCCTTGCGAATTTAGTACTGCTACGTCAGTTGACCGAACGAAAGTGTGTCCTGTTGGAATGTAAAATAGTCCATACAGCTTATTTATCCACTAACCACAAATAAGCGAATTGGGACTTTTTTATAAAATATGTACTATTTTTAATTGACATTTGTCTCTTACAGCGTATAATAAATCTTGATTTGTTTAGTAAAAGTAAACAAAAAGTTTAAAATTGTTGTTTTTCAAGAAATGGGGCGCGTTATGAATATCGGGTTGAAAATCAAAGAATTGCGAGTCCAGAAAGGACTCACCCAGGAAGAACTTGCTGACCGTTGTGAATTATCCAAAGGTTTTATTTCTCAGCTGGAACGAGACTTAACCTCTCCTTCCATCGCATCTTTAATGGATATTTTACAATGTCTCGGTACGGATTTAAAAGACTTCTTCAGTGACGAAGAAGATACACAAATTGTCTTCCACGACAAAGATTACTTTGAAAAAGAAGACGATAAACTCGGTAATAAAATAGAATGGATTATTCCAAACGCCCAGAAAAATATGATGGAGCCCATACGTGTAACGCTTCAGCCCGGTGGCAGCACCTATCCCGATAACCCTCATGAAGGTGATGAATTCGGTTATGTTTTATCCGGAAGCATACGTATCCACATCGGCAAAAAGACCTACAAAGCCTCCAAAGGCGAGTCTTTTTACTTCACCTCCTCTTCCTCTCATTATATAGAGGCAGCAGGCAAAACAGGGGCAACCTTTCTTTGGGTAAGTACCCCTCCTACTTTTTAGATTGTGACACGAAGGAGATTACAGTATGAGCAACAGATTAATTAATTTAGAGAACATCAGCAAATCATACGGAAGCCAAATGGTTTTGGATGATATGAATTTATATATCCGCGAAAATGAGTTCTTAACGCTTTTAGGTCCCAGCGGTTGCGGCAAAACCACTACCCTGCGTATCATCGGCGGTTTCGAAACTCCCGACAAAGGTCGCGTTATTTTCGACGGCGCGGACATTACCAATATTCCGCCTCATAAAAGACAGTTAAACACCGTATTCCAGAAATATGCGTTGTTTACTCATATGAATATTGCCGAAAACATTGCTTTTGGTCTTAAAATCAAAGGCAAAAGCAAGGCCTATATCGATGATAAAATCAAATATGCTTTAAAATTGGTTAATCTCGACGGTTATGAGAAAAGAATGCCGGATTCTTTAAGCGGTGGCCAGCAACAACGTATTGCCATTGCCCGTGCTATCGTTAACGAACCTAAGGTTCTTCTTCTTGACGAACCTCTTGGTGCTTTGGATTTAAAGCTTCGTCAGGATATGCAATATGAATTGATTCGACTCAAAAACGAGTTAGGTATTACTTTCATCTATGTAACACACGACCAAGAAGAAGCTTTGACCATGTCTGACACCATTGTAGTTATGAACCAGGGTTACATCCAGCAGATCGGCACTCCCGAAATGATTTACAACGAGCCCGAAAATGCTTTCGTAGCAGACTTTATCGGCGACAGTAACATTATCGCTTCTACTATGATTCAGGACGAATTGGTTGAAATCTTAGGCGCACGCTTCGCCTGCGTAGATAAGGGCTTTGGTAATAACAAACCGGTTGACGTTGTAATCCGTCCCGAAGACGTAGAACTTGTCCGTCCCGGTGAAGGTACCATTAACGGCGTTGTTTCCCACCTTATTTTCAAAGGTGTACATTATGAAATGGAAGTTATGGCAAACGGTTTTGAATGGCTGGTTCACTCTACTTCTCTCTTCCCTGTAGGAACCGAGGTTGGTATTAAGGTTGATCCTTTTAACATCCAGATTATGAATAAACCGGAATCTGAAGACGAGGAGGCAGCACCCATTGAAGAATAAAAAATTAAATTCTCTCATGGCGTCTCCCTATATCCTTTGGTCCATTGCTTTTATTATTATCCCTTTGATTATGGTATTTTACTATGGACTGACCGATAAAAACGGCGCTTTTACTTTAGAAAATATAATAGATATTACCACACCCGAGCATATGAAAGCTTTGGGGATTGCACTGCTTTTATCTTTAATCAGTACAATTATCTGCCTTTTACTGGCTTACCCCCTTGCAATGATTCTTGCCAATATGAAAGGAAATCAGGAACGTTTAATTGTTTTGATTTTTATTCTTCCCATGTGGATGAATTTCCTTTTAAGAACTCTTGCATGGCAGACTTTGCTTGAAAAATCCGGTGTCATTAATCAGTTTTTAGGCTTTTTACACTTACCTGCATTGGAAATTATTAACACCCCTTACGCAATCATTCTTGGTATGGTTTACAACTTCCTTCCTTTTATGATTTTACCGATTTACAATGTTCTTTGTAAAATTGACCCCAATGTCATTAATGCCGCAAAGGACTTAGGTGCTAATAATTTTAAAACGTTTATCAAAGTTACGCTTCCTTTAAGCGTACCCGGTATTATCAGCGGTATTACAATG
>JAGAQZ010000129.1 GCA_017622505.1 Lachnospiraceae bacterium | reverse complement strand
CAACCGATACCGTATTTCGACGGCAGGCTGGATATCGAAAGCAAAACACCTGCACTTCTTTTCATTGCTTAATTCCTCTCATAATCAATTAATACTCCATAATGGTCTGATACCACAGGATATTTGTGACCATTAAATACTACTTCTGATTTTTTTACTTTTACAATCCTGTTACTCCAAATCTGGTCGATACGCATACCATCCGTCTGTTTTATCTTTTCTTTCCAACCATCAATTACAGTTCCGACTGTGATACCGCTGTCCTTAATCTCTGCTAATTCATAACTGTCAATCCATCCATCGGACACAATCATATCATAACCTTCATTACGCACCTGGGCAGGACTGTTGGAATCACCCATTAGCCATACCTTACCATACTTTTTCATATATGCATGGGTATTTTCCCACTGTGTTTGAAAAGATTCTTCCGCATCATTCCACCATCCGAAATGCACACTAAAGAACCACTCATCCGGTGTATCTTCGGTTCGGATACCAACCAATTTTCTGGTCTTCCAGTTATTATAATCATCAATGGTGCTTACCGTAATCACATCTGTTTCCAGAATTGGATATCTGCTTAACAATGCAATTCCTTCATCATAAATATCATATCCTTTCTTCATGGGTAACCAAGTCCAATAATATAACAATCCCTTCTCCCTCAGAAAAGCGGTTACGTTGTATGCATGATTGTCTATTCTAATAACTACTCCATCATGGCACGCACAATATCCGACCAAATCCCCAGCAGAAACTTCTGCTTTGCAGCAGGTTTGATTCACCTCCTGCAAAGCAATAATCTCCGGAGTTTCCTTTGCAATCATTTCGACAAAATCCTGTAGTTTTTGTAAATAATCTGATTCCACAAGACTGTGGCAATTAAGTGTTAATAATTTGATAAGTCAACACCTCTTTTTATAAAATATCGTTAATATCTGACTTTAAAACATCCGCTTTTGGACCATAAATTGCCTGAATACCAGTATCCTTCTTTACCAGTCCCAATGCACCTTCTGCCTTCCACGCATCCTTATCTGCAACCAAATCCGGATTTTTCACAGTAACACGAAGCCTTGTCATGCAAGCATCCACTAGCGTAATATTTTCGCGTCCACCAAGAAGTGCAATGATTCGCTCAGGCTGTCCGTTATCAGAAACCGCCTTTGCGTCATTGTTTGCAGTATCGCCTTCTGCATTTTCGTTCATATAATTACCCAAACGACCGGGTGTAGCAAATTTGAACTTTCCAATCATAAAGTATGCTACCAAATAGCCAATCACTAAGAAAATAACCACACATATTAAGAAATTGATAATATCTCCTGTCAAACCAGCCTTCACAGACATAGGAATTCTGGTAATAAACTCTAGGTTACCAAAAGAATGTAATCTCAAATCAATAATTCCCGAAAGCGCAAACGCGCAACCTTGAAGTAATGCATACACAATATAAAGAGGTAATGCACAGAACATAAACATAAATTCAATTGGTTCTGTTACACCTGTTAAAAAGACAGCCAGTGCAGTTGAAATAAACATAGAACGATATTGTTTCTTTTTATCCTTATCTACTCTACGATACATTGCCAACGCAATACCAAGCAAGAGACCTGTTGCACCAATCATCTGACCCACTTTAAAACGTGCCGGAATTACGTTTTCCATTAACTGAGTGTAGGATGCCATATCTCCCGCATCCTTGAAATTAATCAAATCTGTCACCCAGGCAAGCCATAAAGGATCCTGACCGAACACTTCTGAACCTGCATTGATACCGGTCTGAATCATATAACTTCCACCAAAAGAAGTATAATTCATGGGAATAGTTAGCATGTGATGCAAGCCAAAGGGTAGCAGTAATCTTTCTAATGTACCATAAATAAACGGTGCAAGAATCGGTGAACTCTCAGAAGAATTTGCAATCCAGATACCAAATGCATTGATTCCCGACTGTGCCACAGGCCAAACCGCGGCTAATACTAAAGATACCACTACTGAATATACAATTACCATCAATGGAACAAAGCGCTTGCCATTAAAGAAAGAAAGCGCATCGGGAAGCTTTCTGAAATTATAAAACTTGTTATATACTATACCACCCACAAAGCCGGATATAATACCAACAAATACACCCATGTTAAGAGCCGGTGCACCAAGCACCGAGGTAAAATAATTTTCTACCAGCATTTCCTGTCCGAAAAGGGAATATACCACTGCTTCCGGATCACCTAACATATCTGAAGTCACGCCAAAAATAACACCTGTAATATTATTAATTAAAATAAAAGCAATAATTGCCGCAAATGCACCACCAGCACGCTCTTTGGCCCATGACCCACCGATAGCAGCCGCAAATAAAATATGTAAATTATTAATAACTGCCCAACCGATATTTTCCATTACACTGCCGATAGTAACCACTGCATCCAAATCAGCACCTGCCATAGCAACCAGCTTACCTATACTAATCATTAATCCCGCTGCAGGCATGACTGCAATGACTGTCATTAAAACTTTACCCAGTTTCTGCAGAAAATCAAAATTAAATTTTAATTTCTTCTTTTCTTTTTTAGGTGTATCCTTATTTGCTTTGGATACTTCTTTCACACTTTCTGTGGTTGCACCTTCATTCTTATCCACCGCCTCGCCTATCGGAGTTTCGGAAACTTCTACTTCATTTACATTTGCTGTTCCTACAAAATTTACACATTTTATCAGAATTTCTGCTTTTTTGACATCGCCTAAAGTAACTCTTAATTCTTCCTCATCTGCTCCATCGCAAATCAAAACAGGCGTAATTGTATTTAATTCCTTTTCTCGAATCAAATCCATGTCAACTTCTGCAATCAAGTCTCCTACCTTTACTTTATCGCCCTCTTTGACATGAGCAGTAAACCCTTCACCTTTTAATGAAACCGTCTCCAAACCAAAATGAATCAACACTTCTAAATCTTCATCCGATGTGAATCCGTAGGCATGAAGCGTTTCTGCAACAGATGATACAACACCGTTTACCGGACTGTAAATTTTGCCATCTGTCGGAATAATGGCACAACCTTCCCCTAATACCTTATCGGCAAATACCGGATCAGGTACTTCATCCAATGAAACCACCTTCCCGTTAAGCGGTGCATATACACCCTTTAACATTTCCTGTGCTATGTTACCCATAATCCAAACCTCCTTAATGTAACTCAATGCTCCTTATTTTATGCAATTTTGCGCAATTCGTATGTAATCTTATGCAATAATTTTATATCCGTTGCATAATTTTTGCAATATTTTTTCACGTTTTTCTATTTATATTTACGATTTTTGTGAAATTTAAACAACTATTTTCTCAATAAATGTTGCACAATAACCATATCGTGTCTGTAATTATATACGAGTTGCATTCTATTGCGCAACTTTTGCACATTTTATGCAACACCTTTTGACTTTCTGCATCTTTTACATTATAATGATTGTATCTTTTATAAAAGGAGATTGCAATATGTCAGTTACATTAAAAGACGTTGCCACTTTAGCAGGAGTATCCCCTTCTACAGCATCTCGCGTCTGCAAGGATAATCCTTCCATCAGTAAAGAAACAAAAGAACGCGT
>JAGAQZ010000128.1 GCA_017622505.1 Lachnospiraceae bacterium | reverse complement strand
AGGCGCATCTTCCTTGCCAAGTACGGTAATATGATGATAAGCACCGTACATAGCGGGACGCATTAAGTTAACCGCACAGGCATCGCAACCGATGTATTCCTTGTGAATGTGTTTCTCATGCACAGCCTTGGTAACAAGTCCACCATAAGGTCCCATCATAAAACGGCCAAGCTCTGTGAAAATAGCCACATCATCCATACCTGCAGGCACAAGAACTTCTTCATATACCTTACGCACCCCTTCACCTACCGCACGGATATCGCAGGGTTCCTGATCCGGTCTGTAAGGGATGCCCACGCCACCGGAAAGATTGATAAATGCAATATGCACACCGGTTTCTTCTTTCAGCTTGACTGCAAGCTCAAATAACACTTTCGCAAGCATGGGATAATACTCATTCTGAACCACATTACTTGCTAAAAAAGCATGGATACCGAAGTGTTTTGCTCCCTTTTCTTTTAAAATTTTAAACCCTTCCACCATCTGCTCCGGTGTGAAACCGTACTTTGCATCGCCGGGGTTATCCATAATGCCGTTGCACACTTCAAACACACCGCCGGGATTGTATCGGCAGGAAATCGTCTCAGGAATATAGCCGATGGTTTTCTCCAAAAACTCAATATGCGTAAAATCGTCCAAATTAATGGTTGCGCCCAATTTAGCCGCATACTCAAATTCTTCCGCAGGTGTGGCATTGGAAGAAAACATAATATCACTTCCCGTAATGCCCATTGCTTTACTCAACATTAATTCCGTCTTGGAAGAACAGTCACATCCGAAACCATACTCATTTAAAATCTTAATTAAAAAGGGATTGGGATTTGCTTTTACCGCAAAATACTCCTTAAATCCTTTATTCCAGGCAAAAGCTTCCTTCATCGCCTGTGCGTTGGCTCTGATTCCCTTTTCATCATAGATATGAAAAGGTGTAGGAATTTCTTTTACAATCTCTTCAATCTGTGCTTTGCTGACAAATGGTGTCTTATTCATTTCTTGTCCTCCTAAAGTTGCCTAAATATCTTCAATCTGCCAATCAATGGGCTTATAGCCGTTGGCCACTAAAAATTCATTGGTTTTGCTAAAATGCTTACAGCCGAAGAACCCTCTGTATGCCGACAAGGGGCTTGGATGAGGTGCTTCCAGAATCAAATGCTTCGGGTTGTGAAGCATTGCTTTCTTCTTCTGGGCAGGTGCGCCCCATAAAAGAAATACTATAGGTCTGTCCTGGGCGTCAAGTATTTTAATTACTGCATCCGTAAACTGCTCCCAGCCGATTCCCCTATGGGAATTCGCCTGATGGGCGCGGACCGTAAGAACGGTGTTCAGTAATAATACACCCTGTTCTGCCCATTTGACAAGATAACCGTTATTGGGAATTTTAAGTCCCAAATCATCCTGTAATTCCTTATAAATGTTTACAAGGGAAGGCGGCGCATCAATTCCCGGCTTCACTGAGAAGCACAGACCGTGCGCCTGTCCGACATTGTGATAAGGGTCCTGTCCCAAAATCACCACCCTCACATCTGAGAGCGGTGTCAAATGAAAGGCATTAAAGATGTCACCCGAATCAGGAAAAATCCTTGTGGTGGCATACTCTTCTTTTACCTTTGTATATAATTCTTTATAATACTCTTTTCCAAATTCCGGCTGAATATACTCCAACCAGTCATTTGAAATTGCTGCCATGATATTTTCTCCTTTTCGTACTTTTCTTTTACGACGTTTTTTATTCTTCTTTCGTAAAATCCGCGTACTTTTCTTTTACATTCTTCGAACCGAAATGCCGTTCTTGTGCAAATATTCTTTCACTTCGCAAATTTCCAGTTCTTTAAAGTGGAACAATGATGCCGCCAACGCCGCATCTGCCTTACCGATGGTCAAGGCTTCTTTAAAGTGTTCCTTGGTTCCCGCGCCGCCGGAAGCAATCACAGGCACAGATACATTCTCGGAAATGATTCTTGTAAGTTCCAAATCATATCCGGCCTTGGTTCCGTCGCAATCCATACTGGTAAGAAGAATTTCGCCGGCACCTAACCAGTCTGCCTTCATTGCCCATTCCACAGCGTCAATACCCATATCCACACGACCGCCGTTTTTGTATATATTCCAGCCACTGCCGTCCGCACGTCTCTTGGCATCAATCGCCACAACCACACACTGGCTGCCGAACTTCTCTGCCGCTTCTGATATCAGATTCGGATTCATAATCGCTGCGGAATTCACTGCAACCTTATCTGCGCCTTCCCGTAAAATCTTTTTAAAATCATCAACGGTACGGATACCGCCACCTACGGTAAACGGAATAAAAACCTGGCTTGCCACGCGACGCACCATATCCACCACCGTATCTCGTCCGTCAGAAGATGCCGTAATATCAAGAAAAACCAGTTCGTCCGCACCGGCTTTGTCATAAGCTCTTGCAATTTCTACAGGATCTCCCGCATCGATTAAATTAACAAAATTAACACCTTTTACTACTCTGCCCGCATTTACGTCAAGGCAGGGAATAATTCTTTTTGTATGCATGATACAACCTTTCCTCAAAAGTATAAGTTCTTTGTACTTACACTTTTCTTACCATTTTCTTACAAACACGCCATCCGCGCTTTTATAATTCAATAAAATTCTTAAGAATAGCCAAACCCACATCAGAAGATTTCTCCGGATGGAACTGACAGGCAAATACATTTCCCTTTTCTACTGCCGCATGAATATGGGTTCCGTACTCCGTAGACGCCGCAACAATTTCTTCCTCTTCTGCCTTCAGGTAGTAGGAATGTACAAAATACACATACGCGCCTTCTTTTATCCCTGCAAAAAGTTTCGTATCTTTTTCAAAATGCAGGGAATTCCAACCCATATGGGGTATCTTTAAATCTTCGCCATCGGGGATTCTTAAGATTTTACCGGGTAAAAGTCCTAAACCTTTCACTCCGGGCGTTTCATCACTTTCTTCAAACATCAGCTGAAGGCCAAGGCAAATTCCAAGGAACGGCGTTCCCTTGTCTACAATCTGATGGATAACACCTTCCAAATTATAGCTTCGGATTTTATCCATTGCATCTCCAAAAGCTCCCACGCCGGGTAAAATTACTTTCTCGGCATTCAAAAGGACTTCAGCATCTCTGCTTACAATTACTTCCTCACCTAAGGATTGTAATGCCTTCTCCACACTTTTGATATTGCCTGCATCATAATCAATAATTGCTATCATTTTATCTCCTCACCGTTGCCAAAATTGGCAACAGCTTTACTTTTATTCCACAAAATTTACTTCTCCGCTTTCTACGGAACCGGAATATAACTCGTTATCGCCGGGTGCGTCATCGCTTTCCGAAACATCTTCTGCTTCGGTAGTTTCCTGCTGTAACTGTTCAAGGATTGCTTCTTCTTCCGGTAAAAGGTCTTCTAATTCATCCGGATTCAAACCACCGGGTAACGTTTCTTCATTACCGGTCATTTCGTCTGTGCTTGTTTCTGCATCAGCAGAATCCGAATCGGAGGCCTCACCGCCAAATGCTGACTTATCATCATACATCCGTCCGGCAAGAATATTTTCTACCGCAACCGTATAATCCGGATTTCTCAACGCACAAATTGCTTCCACAGTCTCTGCATCCAACCCGTACTGTTCCTGCAAAGCAAGCATAAAACGCTCTTTGCAAATTTGCCATTCGGTATCAATACCCAGCTGGTTTGCCAGTACTTCTTCCTTGTTGCAGGCAACTACACCTTGCAAAAGAGAATTTAAGGTTTCTTTCGTCTTACCACTCTTTAAATATATTTCAGACTGGTGATATCTTTCTTCCAAACCATATAAAAGATTTGCCTTATCGTACAGGATACGGTCACTACTGTTTAAATCCCTTCCCATCAGACGCATGGTAGTTTCTTCATAATCCTGGGCATAAAAAGCAGTTCTTGCCTGAATCAATGATAATTGCGTAGGCACAAAATAAGTTCCCACCAGAATCAATCCAAGAAGTGATGCACACACCAATAACGTGGCAACAATGCCTTTGGCACCAATACCTTTCTTTGAATCTTTTTCGCCGGTATCATTTGCAGATGCATCTGCAATGACAACCTTTTTCGGTTTCTTTTCTTTTTTGGGCTTTTCTTTCTTCTTGGCTTTCTTTTTATCTTCTGCCGCTAATTCTGCTGCAATTTCGGCATTTTCATCTTTCGCCTTACTGCTTGCAGCTTTTTGCTCTTTTTTATTCTTCTTAGGTGCTTTCTCTTTCTTTTTCTTTGCAGGCTTTGCTTCAACGACAGGCTCTTCCGTAGGCAAATCCATATATGCCAATCCGTCGCCATCTCCCAAAGGAACTTTTTCGCCTTCACCATCGTCAAGACTTTCGTCCTCAAACATAAATGCCAAAATTTTATCTTTAAGCGAAGCCTTATCCTTCTTCTCTTTGACAGGCTTTTCTTTGACAGGTTTTTCTTTGACCTGTTTCTCTTTTTTAACTTTTTCTTTCTTGGCTTTTTTACGTTTTGCCTTTCCGTCTTCAGCATTTTCCGATAATTCAGCATTTTCCGTTGTTCCTTCTTCCAATGCACGTTTTACGGCTTCCTGTGCTGCTTTTTCACTTTCTTCCTGCGCAGCCATACTTTTCTGGATGCTTTCTTCCTCGAACTGACTTAACATAGCCATAATGTCTTCTTCTGCCATAGAATCCGCATCCGTATCAGCATTCTCTTCTTCCGCCATTTTAGCGGTTGCTTCCAGCATTGCATCCACATTTTCAAGCTCTAAAAGCATTTCTTCGCCAAAATCCGGAATATCAATAATTTGTCTTTCTTCTTCACTTTCTTGTTCAATTTTCGGCTCTTCATTTTCCGGTTCCATCGCTGAAAAAGCCTCATTTTCCACTGTTCCTGATAAAATCTCCTGCTCACCATCTACCAAAACTTCGGCAATATCTCCAAGCCCCAACTCTTCCAACTCTTCTCTGGTAATACTACCACTGTTATCTGCCAGGAGTTCTTCTGAACCTTGCTTTTCACCAAGCAATACTTCGTCTGTTATATCCGTTTCTTCATTTTCAGATGCACTTTCAGAATCATCAGCACCCATAGATGCAAATAAAGCTGCTATCTCATCCGGTGATAATACTCCACTATCGGAAGTTGTGGGTGCTACATTGGTCGTAGTTTCCTGTACAGGCTCCGCTAAAGGCTCCGGTTCAGGCACACTTTCTGACTGATTATCTGCTTCCATAGACGCAAATAAGGCCGCAATCTCATCCGGCGATAATACTCCACTATCGGAAGTTGTAGGTGCTACATTGGTCGTAGTTTCCTGTACAGGCTCCGCTAAAGGCTCCGGTTCAGGCACACTTTCTGACTGATTATCTGCTTCCATAGACGCAAATAAGGCCGCAATCTCATCCGGTGATAATACTCCACTGTCAGAAGTTGTAGGCGGCACGCTCACTACAGGTTCCGGTTCAGGCACAGATTGTACAACAGGCTCAGGAATCTTCATCTCAACGAGTTCATTTGAAACTTGTTGTACCGGTTCTTCCTGCATTTCCTGTACAATGCTATCAAAAGTTTCCACTTCCTCCACTGCCATCTGTGCAGCATACTGCGCCATAAAATCATCTTCCGGCTCATCATCAAAATCCATATCTTCTTCGGTTTCCAACCCTAAAAGCAGAGCAAGCTGTTTTTGCAACGCTTCCTCTGTTAATTCCGATTCGTCCAAGTCTTCGATGGATTTATGATGTTTTTTATGATTTTCATTTGAGTCATTATGATTTTTATCTTCACTGACCGATGCCAAAAGACTATCCAAATATTCTTCTGTAGACTGCATGAAACTTCCTCCCGCACAATACACACACCTGTATTTAGAGTAGAAAAAGCCGGGGAGTGATTCCCGGCTTTTGAAAACTTATGAAAGAACCAAAGCATCAATCTCACGAACCAGATTTCCGATTTCAGGTTTCGTAAGCTGAACGTTTGCACCAAGTGCCTCTCCCTTTCTTCTCATCTCATCATTGATCAATGATGAGAAAATGATAACCGGAATATCTTCTGTCGCACTGTCCTCACGGATCAGTTTTAACAAATGATGT
Organism: Lachnospiraceae bacterium; assembly: GCA_017622505.1. Taxonomy (GTDB): domain Bacteria; phylum Bacillota; class Clostridia; order Lachnospirales; family Lachnospiraceae; genus UBA3766. Next base: position 7,324 of record JAGAQZ010000128.1, on the reverse strand, counting down.
CCGTCCATCTGAGGCATCTCAATATCTGTAATCACCAATTTAACATGTTCATCCAAGATATCTTTCGCCTTACAGTCCTGAATAACATTCCAAGCTTCCTTGCCGTTTTCACAACTGATTACATTACAATATCCTGCCTTCTTAAGGGAATCACAGATTAATGCATTTAAAAGCGCTGAATCTTCAGCAATCAAAATAGGAATATCATTACGTTCTCTTACACCCAACGCTTCCACTTCCGATACTTTCAATCCTGTATCGGGGTTGATGTCAGATACAATTTTTTCAAAATCAAGAATAATAATTAATTTGCCGTTAATATTAATAATACCTGTAGAAATACCGTCTTCTGCAGAAACAACGGTAGCACTGGGCTTTACGATGTCAGACCATGATACACGGTGAATACCCACTACAGATTCCACATGAAATGCAATATCTAATTTGTTAAAGTTGGTTACAATGAACAAACCGCCGGGCTGTGCCTCTCCAAGCTGTAAGCAATTTGATAAATCAATTGCAGTAATCATAAAATCACGAGGCATAAAAATACCTTCGATACTGGGATGGGCATTGGGAACCATAGTTACCGGCTGATAAGGAATAATTTCGCGAATCTTTGCCACATTAATTCCGTATGAGTTTCCTCCTACCACAAATTCCAATACTTCTAATTCATTTGTACCGTTTTCTAAAAGAATTTTGCTATCCATAACGTCACCTCACCAATATTTTTGCTTTCCCTTATAACCAAATATATATATTCTTGTCAATTATATCATAAAAACAAATAAAATAACAGTTTTTTTATTCGTTTTTATGCGTTTTCCTCAATATTTTTATATACATTTTTCATCAAACGGGTTCTGGCCTCCGTTGTTGCCCACGCAATGTGGGGTGTAATCAATAATTTTCGGCTATCTTTGATGGAAAGCAAAGGATTATCTGCCGACATCGGCTCTTTTTCCAATACATCCAAACCGGCCCCGGCAATGAGATTTTCATTCAATGCCCTGCACAAATCACCCTCTTTGACAATCGGACCTCTGCCCACGTTGATTAAGTATGCCGATGATTTCATTTTCGTAAAAGCATCGTAGGTAAATAAATGTTTTGTCTGCTCCGTTAAGGGTGCATGAACGGATATAATATCCGATGTTTGTAGCAAGGTATCAAAATCCACTCTCTCATAGGCATCATTATTGTTCTTTCCGCTGGTAGAATAATAAATTACTTTACAGCCGAAAGCTTTGGCAATATCGGCAACTCTTGCACCGATTTCACCCAAACCCACGATTCCCCAGGTTTTACCGGACAATTCATGGAACTGTTCTCCAAAGTAAGTGAATCTGGGGCAATTGATATATTCACCGCTTTTTACATAATCATCATAAAATCTAAGTTTCTCGCTGATATAAAAGTACATGGCAAAAGTATGCTGTACCACGCTTTCCGTGGAATAACTTCTTACGTTTTTTACAACAATCCCACGGCTTTCGCAGTACGCCATATCCACGTTATCCGTACCTGTGGCAGTCACGCAAATCAATTTTATATTCTGTGCATCCTTCAATGTCGCTTCATTCATAGGGATTTTATTGATTACCAAAACATCCGCATCGCCAATTCGTTCCACCACCTGTTCATAGGGGGTGGTTCCGTAAACAGTCAAATCTCCCAACCGCTCAAAATAGCTTAAATCCACGTCAGCTCCGATATTGTCTCTCTCCAGCATTACAATTTTTTTCATTGTTCTTATTTCCTTTATCGCCTTATATTTTCATTCAATCTTTTTCATTGCACCTATTTAATCACTTTCATTGCATCACACAAATCAAACGATACATAATGATCACTTTATATTTCACAGGGATATTTCATTCCCCACTGTGCGCGGATTGTATCCAGAATTTTCATTCCCTGCAAAGTATCCTTATGGGACATTTCCCTGCACTCCAACTCACCGTTACGGATTGCTTCCACACAAGCCAGCACCTCATATTCATAGCCGTTAATCTGTGGCGGTACAGCCACTTCTTTTACAAGTCGGCCCTGCTTATCATATACGGAAATCCCTTCACAATTGTTAATATTGTGCACGCGAAGACTTCCGTTTTCGCCGTAAATCACGCCTTCTTTGTCCGTCAGCCCCAGCATACTGCTGTGTAAAACCGCCATTACGCCATTCTCAAAGGTTAAAGTTATACTATTACAATAATCCACACCTTCCGGTGATAACACCGCATCGGAAGAGATTTTAACCAAAGGGCTGTGCACTGTCATCAATGCAAACTGAATCGGGTATACACCCACGTCCAACAAGGCACCTCCGGCCAGTTCCGGCTTAATTAAACGCTCTTTATTCTTGATATCATATCCCAGATTGGCTGTTATGGACATAATTTTACCAATCGTACCTTCTGCCAGCAAATCGTCAATGATTTGTCTTGCGGGCATAAATCTTGTCCACATAGCCTCCACCAAAAGGACTTTCTTCTCTTTAGCAAGAGAAATCAACTCCTCTGCCTGCTTCGCATTCACCGTAAAAGATTTCTCCACCAGCACGTGCTTCCCTGCCTCAATACACATCTTCGCATGCTCATAATGATGTGAATGGGGCGATGCCACGTAAACAAATTCCACCTCCGGGTCCGCAAGCATTTCTTCATAGCTTCCGTAGGCCTTCTCATAGCCCCACTCTTTCGCAAAAGTTTCCGCTTTCTCCAAACTTCTTGAAGCCACCGCATAACGCTTTACTTCCGATAATTCTGATACTGCTTTGGACATTTTAGCGGCGATTCCTCCTGCCGCCAACACTGCAAAATGAACCATATTTCTCTCCCTCAATTTAATGCTATCTCTTCAACAGTTTCCTAATACGTCAAAAGACCGGTTTGCCACCGGCCTTTTCTGTATTATTTTAAAATTTTCTTCAACTCATCCATAAAGGTATTTACATCCTTAAACTCTCGATAAACAGACGCAAATCTTACGTATGCAACCGGATCCAAATCCTTTAATTTGTTCATAATCAATTCGCCGATTATATTGCTTGAAATTTCACGTTCTTCACGGTTTACAATTTCTGTTTCCACCGCATCCACAAGCTGTGTAATCTGCGCTGCTGAAACAGGTCTCTTATGGCAGGCTCTTAAAATACCCGCCTCAATCTTGGTGCGGTCATAGGTCTCACGGTTATTGTCCTTCTTAATGATGATAAGGGGAATGGTTTCCACCTTCTCGTATGTAGTAAATCTCTTACCACACTCATCACATACACGGCGACGACGGATGGAATTATTATCCTCTGCCGGTCTTGAATCAATTACTCTGGTATTCTCATGATTACAAAAAGGACACTTCATTATGCTCTCCTCTTCCGGTATGAAAACATACCGCTCCCTATTGATTTTTATCCTGATGCGTAAATCAAACTACAACTTGGTTTACCATAAAATTTTATAACATTTATGTCATTTCGTCAACCAAATTCTGACTTTTTCAGGGCCAAAACCGCCGTTGTTGCTGCATTTTTACAGCTTTTAATCCCAAAAACTCAAATGTCCACCAAAATTATGTCCGGACCGATTTGTTTGATGTCGCAAAAACATATCACATAGTCCGGCTCCTGGCTCCAGAAACTGCAGATTTTATGTCGTCCGGGAACATGAATTTTTTCAATACAACCTTTGCAATAATCAAATTCTATATCACTGACATGGCCCAATTTGCGGCACTCTTTTATACTGATTACTTCCTTGTCTCTTAATTCCGAAAATAACATCGCCATAACCCTTTTCTTTTATCTTATGCCTGCATTTTTGTCCCTGTCACTTTGTATAAAATCGGTCAAATCGTAAATCCTTATTTTACAGCCTTTTTAAATGCTGAAATAAACATAAAAGGAGAATGCCATGGCCGGCGGAAAAGTTGAAATCTGCGGTGTGAATACCGCCAAATTACCACTGTTAAACGCCCGTGAAAAAGAAGAACTGTTCGAGAAAATCGCTGAAGGCGATAAGGAAGCAAGAGAAAAATATATCGAAGGTAATCTGCGTCTGGTCTTAAGTGTTATCAAGCGTTTTTCTTCCAACAACGAAAACGTGGACGATTTGTTTCAAATAGGTTGTATCGGATTGATGAAGGCAATCGATAATTTTGACACCTCCCTCAATGTCAAATTCTCCACCTATGCAGTCCCTATGATTATCGGTGAAATCCGCCGTTTCTTACGGGACAATAACACCATTCGCGTCAGCCGTTCGTTAAAAGACACCGCCTACAAAGCAATTTACGCCAAAGAAAGTCTCACCAAGAAAAACATGCGCGAGCCCACCATTATGGAAATTTCCCAGGAAATCGGTATTCCGAAAGAAGATATCGTTTACGCCCTTGATGCAATCCAGAATCCTATGAGTCTTTACGAACCGGTTTATACGGAAGGCGGGGACACCTTATACGTAATGGATCAGGTCAGCGACAAGAAAAATCGCGAAGAACTCTGGGTGGAACATCTGTCATTAAGCGATGCTATGAAAAAACTAAATACCAGGGAACACGAAATCATTGTTCTTCGTTTCTTCGAAGGCAAAACCCAGATGGAAGTAGCTGATATGATCGGCATTTCCCAGGCCCAGGTATCACGCCTTGAAAAAAATGCCTTAAAAACCATGCGAAATTACTTGGAAACCTGACAAAAGGGCGGTTTTATTTCCGCCCTTTTATCGTTAATTCTATTCACTTCTATGTTCCATTGTCTTACTTTAATTGTCTTACTTTTATTCTCTTAATCTTCTTTCTATTATATTTCTTTACTAATTTCCTTCTTCAACCGGTTCATAATTTTCTTTTCCAGTCTCGAAATATAAGATTGTGAAATTCCCAGCATATCCGCCACTTCTTTCTGCGTCATCTCCTGTCCGTCGCTACGGTTCAGACCGTATCTTAAGCTGATAATCAGACGTTCACGCTCACTTAATCTTCCGATTGCCTTCATCAGCAATTTACGTTCCGCATCATGCTCAATGTCACGATATATAATGTCCTCGTCTGTACCAAGAATGTCTGATAAAAGCAACTCATTGCCGTCCCAGTCCACATTCAGCGGTTCATCGATGGATACCTCAAGCTTCGTTTTACTGTTTCTTCGCAAAAACATAAGGATTTCGTTCTCGATGCAACGTGAAGCATAAGTTGCAAGCTTAATGTTTTTATCGGTTCGAAAGGTATTAATGGATTTTATCAACCCAATTGTTCCGATGGATATCAAATCTTCCACCCCAACGCCCGTATTGTCAAATTTCTTTGCTATGTACACCACAAGGCGCAAATTATGTTCAATTAATGTAGCTCTTGCCTCTTCATTCTCATTTGTACATAATTCATAAATACATCGATTCTCTTCCTCCGTCTCCAAAGGCGGTGGCAATGCATCACTCCCACCGATATAAAATACTTCTCCTTCTTCTTCCGGGTTGATATTCACAGGCAAATAAAACTTCCGACAAACGCTTCCTTCAACCAACCAGTTTCTTAAAGACTGCACCATCCTTTTAATCCTCCTTTAAATATGCCGGATGCAAAATCATATGATATGATCCTTTTTTCGTGATTTTTTCAGGATACGAAGCAATCATCACTTCTTTTTGTTTCAAATCACCTTCACCAAAATGTATGACAATCTCCGGCACAATGATAGCCTGCATTTTCGCTTCTCTGTTGCCTAAGGAATGATACGTCACTTCATAGTTTTTTGTTGTTTGTATTTTGAACACGTCATTTTCCAAAATGCACACCGGCTTTCCGGTCGTTTCCTCCCGCAACCGGTTTCCGGAATCAATCAAGGCTATTACGCTGACTTTATTGTGCATTTCGCCTTCCATTCCCAAATCAATCGTCACCGGAACGAAATGGCTCTTTTGCCTTCGGTACTGCTTTAATGCAAACTGCAATAAGTTATAAAAGGCAATAATAAAAGCAAGCCACAGCCAGGACGTGTCGCTCACGCCAAGCCTGCCCACTACCCATTGCGTCACTCCGCCAAGCAGGAATATCACTGTAAGAATCGTCAGAAACATTAACAAATTAAGCTTGTAACCTCGTACGTGAAACGCAACCCTTATCATCATAAAAGTGATAATACCGAATATAATAACAAACTTAATTCCTGCACCGCTCCCACCCGGTAAAAACATCAGGCAGCTCCCTCCTGCACCTATTAATGCAGCAAGAATAATTCTTAACCTTGAAGTAATTAACTTCATAAAAGAAGCCGTTAACATTAACACGCAGTAGTTCAACACAAACTGAATCAAAAATACCGTATCCAGGTAAACTTCATATTTCATACTTCATATCCTTCTTGAAGTTAAGAATACCACTGAAGGCTTGAGAATTTTGTCGAAACGGATCTTTATCCTTAAAATTATTTCGACAGGCTGAGGTCCATACAAAAAAATCGCCTAAACCTAACGGTCTAAGCGATTTTTCATTAAGGAATTCTTTCCCCTCCTAATTATATTATTATTCACTCCAAAGCAACGAATCACTTTCTGCAACAACGTTTGTATCAGGATTTACAGTCTGAGGTACTCCATCTGTATCTGCTCCTACCATTTCCTGAATCATCAATCCAGTCATCTTGCTAATATCTTCCTCACTTACAATAACTGTATTTTCATCGCTTATAGTTTCCATCTCTGCATCTTCTCCCTGCACGCATTGCGAAGCTTCATTCTCTACCGATGTTGTGAGTTCTTCCATCATATTCGAAACTACTTCCTGTGTCTCCGCTACTTCTTCGGATTCAGTTTCTACTTTTTCTTCTTTGACAGAATAGGTAATATTCAGAGATGTGGTAGAGTAATCAATTACAGCAGTATCCTCATCATAAAACTCAAGATTATACAATTGATTATAATCATGACTATATGCTCCGGATATTACTGTGATCTGTTGCGTTTTGGCATTGGAAATTAACAAATCATTTCCGGAACGTGTAATGGATATATCTTCAACCAAAACACCTTCGCCATATATAATCTTATCATTCCGTCTACTAGCGGTTGTATCATAGTTATTAATTACATCATCTCCATCCTCGGCACCAATTATATATACATCCTCACCGTTTCCTCCTGCCAGGGTGTCACTACCGCTTCCACCGATTAAGGTGTCATTTCCGTTCTGTCCATAAAGCGTATCGTTACCTTCATCTCCATGGACGGTATCATTTCCTTCTCCGGCATTTACCGTATCATTACCGCCAAGCATGTGGAAGGTTTCTCCCTGATGATAACCTACTGCTTCTCCGTAGCTTCCCTGT
>JAGAQZ010000127.1 GCA_017622505.1 Lachnospiraceae bacterium | reverse complement strand
TTTGGACGAAGTGGAGAAGCACAGTGACTTAAAGCAGCTTCTTGACGTGTTCGAGGAAGTTAAGAACACTACCAAATGTTCAACCGGCTGCGGTGGCTGCTATGATAAGGTAATCGGTATTATTTCCGATGCTATGGCAGGCGCATAAGAATTTTAGAATGAACATATAAAACCCCTTGCGAATGAATTCGTAAGGGGTTTTCGTATGCTTAGATTGCTTCGTGAAAAGTTCTGTTGATTACGTCTTCCTGCTGTTCCGGAGTTAACTTAACAAAGTTAACAGCGTATCCGGATACTCTGATGGTAAGCTGGGGATATTTCTCAGGATGTTTCTGGGCATCTCTTAAGGTGTCTTTATCCAAAACGTTTACATTAAGATGGTGTCCGCCTTTGCTGAAATATCCATCCAATAAAGTTACGAGATTGTCTACTTGGTTGTTTCCCGGTGTTGTCATATCTATGTACCTCCTTAAATAAATAATAATAGTAACTATTACTGTTATTTGTCTATATTATAATAACTACGTTCATTTTTTGCAATAGTATTTTTAAAAAATTTTATATTAATTTAAAATTTGTACTTTATAAAAAAATATCGCCCTTAGCGCATAAAGCCTTGGGCGATATTTTAAATCTGATATTTCTTAAAAATTTTAGAATCCGTAGTCGGAATCGATAATTCCAAAATCTTTTCCTTTATAGTTCCAAACTGCACGACCGATGCCGTGTTTCTCTAATACAGAGTGGATGTCTGCAAGCCATCTCTTGGTATCATCCTTGGGAGCCAGTTCGATGACGCCGTATTCTCCGCAGTAGAGAGGAACGTTATACTTTTCTGCTGCAGCAATTGCATCTTCAAAAAGGGTTTCAAAATATTCCGGACCGATGGTAGATAACTTTTCGTGGTAAATGGTCCCCATCATTTCCTTGGGGAATTTCTCGCTTTCTTTGCGGTACACTTCCAAGGGAGCGGGGTAACTCATTTCGAAATCCGCCGGCATGCCGGGTACCCAGTATGCTTTCTGGTGTGTAAAAATCAAAGGATCATAGCAGTGGAAGTTATAAACGATTTTATCGTCGTAGGGCGCTCCTAAAAGCGCTACACTTCTTACATTGTTGTAATTTACACCGCCAAAAACAATTGAGGTATTAGGCGCAATTGCACGAATGTGTTCAATGGCTTTTCTTGCTACCTTGTTCCAAGCTTCATACACTTCGCTTAAAACAACTTCATTTAAAAGTTCGAAAGCAACTCTTTCGTATTCGCTGCCAAAACGTGTTGCGATGTTCTCCCAGAGCTTGAAGAAGCGTGCCTGCATTGCTTCGTCGTAGAAGAATACTTCGCGGTCCATATCTTTTAAGGGGTCAAAAGAATAGCCATATACTTCGTGAACGTCGATCAGCATACGAAGGTCGTATTTTTTACACCAGTTAAGGCAATCAACCAAATGCTGATAACCGCTTTCGATGACTTCGCCTTCTTCGTTTTCAAGGACATTGTAATCCACCGGAACTCTTACATGGTCAAAGCCCATACCCTTGATTCTTTTAATGTCTTCTTCCTGAATAAAAGTGCTGAAGTGTTCTTCAGAGTACACATCAAACTGTGAAATCCATCCGCCTAAGTTAACGCCTTTCATAAAACCTTCAAATCTTCTCATAAAATTACCCTCCCATACATTGTTTTTTGCTATTTATTGCTGTGTTTTTGCTGTAACCTATGATTTGATGATATACAAAAACGGCACAATGTGATACAATAAAACGGTCACATATACAATAATTCTGTCAAAGTATATTGAGGAAAGAAAATGGATGCCAATTTAGAGCGTAAACAGCTGACAGAACAGCTTTTTATCAATCGTGAATATAATATTTCTCACCCCACATACGATAGCGAGTTGGAATTTTACAATATGATTTGTGAAGGTGATATGGAAAGGTTGAAAGAACTTAATTTGGAGAATGTGTACTTTGAGCAGGAACGAGGCGTTCTTTCGAAGAATCCGGTGCGTAATGCGAGATATCATCTTCTTGTTACGGTGACAATGGTAACCAGGTTTTGCATTGAAAAAGGGATGCATGAGCAGAAAGCCTACGGAAAGAGTGACGTGTACATCCGTAAGGCGGACGAGGCGGGAACCATTGAAGAAATTAACCGATTGTATTATAAGCTGGTATTTGACTTTGCGGAAGAAATGGCGGAGATTAAGAAGAGTGAAGCGCTATCTAAGAGTTTGCGTCTGGCATTGGATTATATTTACGACCATTTAAATGAAAGTCTCGGAGTGCAGGAGATTGCGGAATATGCGTGCGTCAGCGAAAGCCAGCTGCGTAGGGATTTCAAGCGCTATCTGGCTACGACGCCTGCGGATTTTGTGCGGGAAAAGAAAGTGGAGTTTGCCAGGAACAGGCTGGTGTATTCGGATATTTCTTATGTGGATTTGGCGAATGATTTGGGTTTTGCGTCCCACAGTCATTTTATAAAAATATTTAAAGAGTATACCGGTATGACGCCTATGGAATATCGAAATAAAAAGTATAGGAAGCATTTTATAGATGGATAATTTATTAATTTCTGCTACAATTGAATATGTAAAAGAGGTATTCGCTACGGACTTTAGCGGTCACGACTTTTTTCATACCATGCGCGTCTATCAAATGGCGACCAAGATTGCCATGGAAGAAAAGGCTGATTTGCAAATTGTACAGCTGGCAGCACTTTTACACGATGTGGACGACAGGAAGTTATCGCCGGAAACATGCGAGAATAAGGACCGGGCCGTGGCGTATATGAGGTCACAGGGACTTCCTGAAGGTATGATTGTCCGGGTAAAAGATATTATTGGCGAAGTCTCTTTTGCGGGGACGGACAGCGTGGTGCCTAAGACCTTGGAAGGGAAATGCGTGCAGGATGCAGACCGTTTGGATGCCTTGGGTGCCATGGGCATCGCCAGGGCCTTTGCTTACGGTGGGAATCACAACCGCGTGATGTATGACCCTGAAATTCCGCCGGCTTTGAATATGGGCAAGGAAGAGTATCAGAATCACGTATCTACCACGGTAAATCACTTTTATGAGAAACTGTTTCTTCTGAAAGATATGATGAATACCGGGTGCGCGAAACGTATTGCCGGGCACAGAGAGCAGTATATGAAGGAATATATTGACGAGTTTCTGGCAGAGTGGGATGGCACAAGATAAGTGCATAGTGTGCCGGAGAGAAAAGTTTGAAATCAATCGCAGAAGGCTGAAAACGATGTGATATGGTGTTAAAAAGATTATATAAAGAGGTGTCCTATGGTTACTCCTGAGAATGGAAAACGAATTTCTAAAATTGATACATATTTAAATTGCGCGGAGGTGTTTGCTTACCGAAGTACCTGCATCAAAAGAAAGTACGGTGCAGTGATTGTAAAAGATGACGTGGTAATTTCCACAGGTTATAACGGTGCGCCCAGAGGATTCGAGAATTGCTGTGATCTGGGAGAGTGCCTACGAATGGAGAGGGATATGCACCAGGGAGACGGTTACGGAATCTGTCGCGCGGTACACGCGGAGGCGAATGCGCTTTTAAACTGTTCGCGCCAGCAGACCATCGGTGCGGATTTGTATCTTACCGGAGTGAATCCCAGCGATAATTCCATTCACAAAGCAAAGCCCTGCCCCTTGTGCGCAAGAACCATTATTCAGGCGGGAATCCGCAATGTTTATCTGCGCGTGGGCGACGGCGCGGACAACTATGAAGTGAAGGCTGCGACGGAACTTGAGTGGGTACAGAGTGCGGAGTAGGAATTGCAGAGAAGTAAGTGACGAGATAAATCGCCGGTATGCGTTTGGATGGGATTGCGTATCCGATGGATTGTCAAAATTTGTCGATGGAATTTAATTGAAAAAGCAGAATCGAGAATGATATTATAAAAGCACGCAAATCTATACGTGCTTTTACTATTGTGGCGGAAGTTTTTTGAACGCTTCTGACTGCAAGATTTTCTGATTTTCAGGGGCGTTCGTCCGGAAATTTTCATTTTTACTTTATTAATATAGTGATAACCGAGAGGAGGGTTTCATGTTTTTAAGTGAAGAACAATACTTACATGCGAAAGATTTATTTGAACAGAAAACGGAACCGTCGCCGCTGCTTGCGGATTTGTCTTCCTGGGCAATTGAAAAATACGGAATAGAAGTGATTGATTATATATGTGATGAACGGTGGGACGGGAAATTGCGGATGATGCCGGTGTTGTGGGAGGATGAAGAGGTAGATATGTTTCGCAGATTCAGAAATTATAATCCGAAGATACAGAAGGCATTTGCTTTTAAATTTGCGAAGCTTTGCAGGAAATATAAGCAGCACGCCGGTTTCACCAAACCCACGGAAGTATTTGTGGCGTATGAGACGCTGAAGGAAGAATTTGAGAAACGTAATATTGTGATTAACAGGGTAATTAAGTCTTGCGAACCGGAAAAAGGAGAAGATGAAGAGGCAATGGAAGAAACTCCGGAAGAAGTATTACGGGGATTGCCGCAGAAGGCTTAAAATGCAAACAATTCCTTTTATTTTTATGGGTTCAATGTTATAATGGGCAGGTACGGTAAGCGGGGATTGCTTATAGTTAATCCGCCTAAGTCCGGACGAAAATATGAAAACATATGAGAAGAGGTATTTTATGAATAACGACAATAATAATGTGGCAACCAAAGGCCGCGCGATTGCACTGCTTCCGATCGGTGTCTTCCTGGTGCTGTTTCTGGGTATGGGTATTGTGACGGGAGATTTCTATAAAACTCCCGCTATCGTGTGCTTTTTAATAGCGCTTTTTGTTGCTTTTATGCAGAACCGCAAGGTGAAATTCGGTGAGAAGCTGCAAATCATTGCCAAAGGTGTAGGCGATGAGAACATTATTACAATGTGTTTGATTTTCCTGTGCGCAGGTGCATTTTCCGGTACGGTCAGTGCTTCGGGCGGTGTGGAAAGTACCGTTAATTTAGGTTTGTCGGTTTTGCCCGCGCCTTTTGCGGTAGCAGGTCTTTTTATCATAGGTTGTTTTATTTCCGTTTCCATGGGAACTTCTGTGGGAACGGTTGCAGCGTTGACGCCGATTGCAGTAGAAATCAGTAATAAAACAGGGTTCAATATGGCAATTTGCGTGGGCGCGGTTATGTGCGGCGCTATGTTTGGTGATAACCTTTCCATGATTTCCGATACAACCATTGCGGCGGTTAAAACCCAGGGCTGTAATATGAAGGACAAGTTTAAGGAGAACTTCCTGATTGTGCTTCCGGCAGCAGTGATTACGCTGATTATTTTCCTTTTACTTACAAGAAACGGAAACTTTGAAGTGGCCGGAGATTTGGATTATAACTTCTGGAAGGTAGTGCCCTATCTTTTTGTATTAATCGGTGCGTTAATCGGCATTAATGTTTTTATTGTGTTAATCGGCGGTACAGTTTTATCTTTGATTGTAGGCGTGGCCACCGGAGCCTTTCCTCTTTCCGATGTGTTTGTGGTAATGGGTGACGGTGTTGTGGGCATGTATGATATTACCGTGATTTCCATTATTGTTGCTTGTATCGTATCCCTTGTAAAAGAATACGGTGGTATCCAGTTCGTATTAAACGTAATCCGTAAAGGCATCAAGGGGCAGCGCGGTGCGGAAATCGGTATCGCGGGTCTTGCCCTTGTTGTAGACGCGTGTACCGCAAATAATACGGTAGCCATTGTTATGGCAGGTCCCATTGCCAAAGAAATCAGTGATGAAAACGGCATAGACCCGAAGCGTTCGGCGTCACTTCTGGATATCTTCAGTTCCGTAGGACAGGGTATGATTCCTTACGGCGCACAGCTTTTAACGGCGGCAACACTGGCTTCCTTATCACCGGTTGAGATTATGTCGTATCTGTATTATCCTGTATTGATGGCGGTAAGTGCGTTGGCATTTATTCTGTTTCGCAGACGTGGTCAAAAGGGATAGGGAAAACACATCAAACACATTGTTAATTTGTAATATCTGTGAAAAGTTAATAAAAATTTTATAAATATTGGGTAGAATGTTACACTAAATAGAGAAAAATTTGGGAGCATTATGAAAAAAAGAACGAAAGTCATCTTTTATGAGGATGAGTTAAATGATGAATTTTCGGATGCCGGCATTATACCCAGGAAAATCGATGAAAACTATTCTTACAAAGGCGGAGCATTTAGAAAGATAGGTCATATATTCTGGTATCATATGATTGCGGTACCGATGGCCTATCTTTTTTTGTTTATA
>JAGAQZ010000126.1 GCA_017622505.1 Lachnospiraceae bacterium | reverse complement strand
GCCAAGGGATGGCTTACGGAAGAAGAACTGGTGAATTTCATGGCGGTCAGTGAAAGCACGCCGGGGCCTTTTGCCATTAATATGTCCACGTATGTGGGTATGGAAGTGGGCGGTTTGCCGGGTGCAGTGATTGCAACCACAGGTGTGGTATTGCCTTCTTTTATCATTATTCTGCTCGTGGCGAAGTTCTTTGCAAAATTTAAGGAGAATTTCGTTGTAAAAGGCTGTATGTCCGGTTTGAAGCCGGCGGTAATCGGCATGATTGGAACTGCTGTGCTTTCTACAGGGATGACGGTATTCTTCCCGGCTGGATTTGCGCTTGCAACTTTTACTACGGTAAGTTTCCTTGGAGCACTTGCAATTTTTGGCGGAAGCCTTATTATGGCATTAAAGAAGGTGCATCCGATTGTGATTATTCTGATTTCGGCGGTGGCAGGAATTGCGGTAGGGTATGTGTTCGGATTATAAAAGAGAAGATGCCAGAAAAAATATCATAAGTTATGTAAACTAATAGTGCTATTTAAGCATAGGATTATAAAAAACTGCAGGCAATATAAAAAGAAAGACAATACAAAAGCTAAAGAAGTGAAATGAAGAAAATTGATTTAACAAAAAAACAACAGAAAATATTAGCAGCGTCCGCTATCGTTGTATATATTCTTGTGATGGTAGCGGTAGGCATTCTAATCGGTGTGCCCATTCTGCGTTTTGTATCCGAACCGGAGCAGTTTCGTCTCTGGGTGGACAGTCACGGCATTTGGGGACCGGTTTTATACGTAGCTTTTGTCTTTTTGCAGGTTGTGGTGGCATTGATTCCCGGTGAGGTGTTTGAAATCGTGGGCGGGTATGCCTTTGGAACCTGGATGGGGACTTTTTGGTGTCTGCTTGGGTCTACGCTTGGAAGTATGGCGGTATTTGGTCTGGTACGAAGATACGGCGTCAAACTGGTGCAGGTTTTCTTTTCGCTTGATAAGTTAAAAGCCCTGCATTTCTTAAAAAAATCGCCTAAAAGAATTTTCCTGTTTTTGATTATTTTCATGATACCGGGAACGCCGAAAGATTTGCTTTGTTATTATGCGGGACTTACGGATATGAAGTGGAAGACCTTTCTTTTGATTGCAACGCTTGGAAGGATTCCTGCGATGATTACTTCTACGATAGGGGGAGATGCGCTGGGACTGCAGAATTATGTTTTTGCCATTGTTGTGTTTGCGGTAGCGGTTGCAATCAGCGGAATAGGACTTTTAATCTATAATAAAATATGTGAAAAAGAAGAAAAGGAAGTGCTTAAATAGAAGCACTTCCTTTGTTGTTTACTGTATTAAAGATTCCAAATCCCAGGATTCCATCTGAAGTTGCAGCATACGAAGCGCATACTGACGCTTGTTCTCGGGAATATTGTCCATCAAAGAAAGGATGGCAACAAATTCATCGGAATGTTTCTTGTTCTCGTCTTCATCGTAGGTCTTGCCATAGATGATGTAATCCAAAGACATATCCAATAATGTACCGATAGAAATCAGGGTTTCAATACTCATTCCACAACTTCCGCGTTCGATGTCCGCAAAATACTTGGGTGAAATGCCGATTTTATCAGACGCAGTATCTTGCGTCATGTTAAGAAGCTGACGTTTTCTTCGAATGCGTTCGCCGGCTTCAATTCTGTTATATTGTAATTTCATAAGTGCCCCCTTCTGTTAAAAACGTATTTTGAATAACAGCTTTAAACTACAATTACATTATGGCTTGTTGCCACTATTTTAGTAATTGACAGAGAACGTAAAAATAAGTACGCGTAAAACGTAGATAATAAAGCTAGTATTTCCGGATAAGGGTAAAAAATTGTGAAGAAATGAAAAACATAGTTTGCCTGAGTATAATTTTGGAAAAAGAAACCATACTAACATCATCAAGAAAAAGTGAGGTATATCTATGGCATTAAAAGAAAAAGAAATCCAGGCAATTGAAGATTTGTGCACACAGGAGCAGTGTTGTATCGACAAGTACACAAAGTACAGCAATGAAGCCAAAGACCCTGTTTTAAAAGATCTTTGCAAGCAGATTGCAAGCAAGGAAAGAGAACATTTGCAGTCTTTAAAACAAGTTTTACAGGGTAAAACACCCCAGTGCGATTGCAATGACAGCAGCGGTGCACAGTATCAGCCTACCGCAACCTACAATCCGATGACTGAAACAGAGGATAAAAAGGCAGACAACTTCCTTGTAACTGACTTAATCGGAACAGAGAAACTTGTTTCTTCCGAGTACAACACAAATGTATTTGTTTTTGCGGATGCAGCAATCCGTAAGTTGCTTGCGGACATTCAGATTGAAGAACAGAATCACGCAGAAATGCTTTTTAAATACAAAACAGCCAACGGTATGGCATAAGTTTAGATTCGGTTAAGACTGTGAAAATAATGTTAATTTTATTGACATTTGAAGGCTTGAATTCATATAATGACGTAAATAAAAGGGAGTAGTTGCCATCTACGGATGGTGTTCGAGTCGTCATCACGGCGTAAACCCGGTTCGAGCAGGTAAGTAACGAGACTTTTGTTGCATTAATGTGTGGCAAAGGTCTCTTTTTTTATTCCTTTGTTTCACAAGGATGTACCGAAGCGTGTATGCAAGATACATATTTCGGGTTGCGGATTTTCATAATAAGAAGTGGAGGATGATTTATGAAGAATTGGTATTCCGTTACGAAGGAAGAAATGTTTCAGAAATTGGACGCGGGCCGGAACGGTTTGCTTAAGTCACAGGCGCAGGAAGTGTTAGAGCGCGTGGGCGAAAATGTGTTACAGGAAGAGGAGAAGAAAAGTGTGATACGTATTTTCTTCGAACAGATTAAAGATTTGCTTGTACTTATTTTGATTGCGGCTGCGGTAATTTCCATGTTTTCCGGCAATTTGGAAAGTACGGTCGTTATTCTTGCGGTGATTACCTTGAATGCTATTCTTGGTACGGCACAGTATATTAAGGCTGAAAAGTCGTTGGCGAGTTTGAAATCTCTGTCATCGCCCAGTGCCAAAGTGGTGCGCGACGGTGAGAAAATAGAAATTCCTTCCAACATGGTAGTGCCGGGGGATTTGGTGATTCTGGAAGCCGGGGATTTGGTGGTTGCAGACGGCCGTATTTTAAACAGTTTTTCATTACAGGTAAACGAAAGTTCTTTGACGGGTGAGTCCACGGCAGTAGATAAAAAAGATGTTGTACTGGAGGGCGAGGTTTCGCTGGCGGACCGCATCAATATGGTATATTCCGGCAGTCTGGTAACTTACGGAAGAGCCGAAGTCCTGGTTACGGATACGGGTATGAATACCGAAATCGGTAAAATAGCGGGACTTTTAAACGCGGCAAAGAAAAAGAAAACACCGTTACAGGTGAGTTTGGATAAATTCTCGGCGAAGCTGGCAATTTTAATTATGGCAGTTTCGGCCCTGGTATTTATTTTAAGCCTTTATCGTCAGATGCCGGTGATTGATGCGTTGATGTTTGCAGTGGCGCTGGCGGTGGCGGCGATTCCGGAGGCATTAAGTTCTATCGTTACCATTGTACAGGCGATGGGAACCCAGAAGATGGCGAAAGAAAATGCCATTATCAAGGATTTGAAAGCGGTGGAAAGTTTGGGTTGCGTTTCGGTAATCTGTTCCGATAAAACAGGTACCTTGACCCAGAATAAAATGACGGTTGGCGAGGTTTATATTGCCGGCGAACGTATGCCTTTTGATGAGTTGAATTTAAAAAACCAGTTACACCGATATTTGATGTATGATGCCATTCTTTCAAACGATTCCACGATTGTGGACGGTAAAGGTGTAGGTGACCCTACAGAATATGCATTGCTTGAAATGTTTCGAAATATTGCAAAAGAACAGGGCATTACGGAGGCGGATATCCGTTCCGGTATGCAGCGTATCGGGGAAGTGCCTTTTGATTCAGACCGCAAACTTATGAGTACGCATTATAAATTACGCGGAAAGCCTACCATGCTGACCAAAGGTGCGGTGGATGTTTTATTGGGGCGTTGTACGAGAATCCGTGATGATGACGGAGTACGCGATATAGAGGATAACGACATAGAGCAAATTCAGGAGCAGAACAGATATTTTTCGGAAAACGGCTTACGTGTGCTGGCTTTTGCATACAAAGAGACTTCGGAAGAAATATCCTTGGATGCTGAGCAGGATTTAATTTTTATGGGGTTGATTTCCATGATGGACCCGCCGCGTCCTGAAAGTATGCAGGCAGTAGCAGATGCGAAAAGCGCGGGAATCCGTCCGGTTATGATTACAGGTGATCATAAAATTACGGCTACCGCCATCGCCAAACAAATCGGTATCTTTGAAGAGGGCGATATTGCGGTGACCGGTATGGAATTGGACGCAATGAGCGATGAAGAGCTTGATTCCAAAATTGAGAAAATCTCCGTATACGGCCGTGTTTCACCCGAGAATAAAATACGTATCGTGGACGCTTGGCAAAAGAAGGGAAGAATCGTAGCCATGACCGGTGATGGCGTAAATGATGCGCCTGCGTTGAAAAAAGCGGATATAGGTGTGGCGATGGGCATTACCGGTACGGAGGTTTCGAAGGATGCGGCGTCTATGATTCTTTCGGATGATAATTTTGCAACAATCATTAAGGCGGTGTCGAACGGACGAAATGTTTACCGTAATATTAAAAATGCAGTGTTATTTCTTCTGTCGGGCAATACTGCGGCAATTCTTGCGGTGCTTTATACTTCTCTTGCAGGGCTTGCGGCGCCTTTTACAGCGGTACATCTTTTGTTTATTAACTTGGTAACGGATTCACTGCCTGCACTGGCAATCGGTATGGAACCGCCTGAGCGTGATAACCTGAAGGATAAACCCCGTGACCCGAAGCAAGGCATACTGACAAAAGATTTTATGTTAACCTTGTTACTGCAGGGCGGAATGATTGCTGTGGTTACCATGACGGCATATTATTTTGGTTTACAACAGTCTGTCGGAATGGCGTCCACAATGGCATTTGCAACTTTAACACTGGCGCGTTTGTTTCACGGTTTTAACTGTCGCAGCAAAAAGAGTATCTTTCAAATTGGTTTCCGAAAGAATTGGTACAGTTTAGGCGCGTTTTGCGTAGGTGTTTTGTTGCTTGCGTTGATTCTTTTTGCACCTTTTATGCATGGTATTTTTGAAGTGGAAGCTGTTACGATACAGCAAGCCGGCATAATTGCTGGGCTAGCATTTATTCCGACTGCAATTATACAAATAATTCGTATTCTTTCTTCTCTATTTTCAAAAAATGTGTTAAAATGAGGACTGTAGCGTTCTCATAAAATCAGATACAGAAACAGTATATAATGAATATGAGCGTAAATGAGGGCGTTGGTATAAACCGACGTCCTTGTTTTAAGAGTAAGATACGGAGTGTGAAGGAATGAACAATTCAGATGTTTTGGAAATCAGAAAACGTTTTAAAAAAGAGAAAACAACCATCGGTCGTGTAACGGGGTGTTACGTTACCGGTGCAGATAAAAAGATTCAGACTTATATTGATACCGATTTTGTGGATTTGGAAGAAGCAGAGCAGTTTAAATATATTGAAATTATCAAGAAAGGTATGTCAGGCGTTTTAAATAAAAACCTTTTAAGCCTTAAGTTTAAGGACGAGGCCCAGGGCGCCGGCGGACAGCAGACAAGCCTTCTTGCGCTGAAGGATTCCGAACTTAAGAGCAAGGAAATGCTGGATGCCTTTTATCAGCAGATAATCGATACATATTATTATGTTGGCAACTATTTGATTCTTTTAATCCATGATGTTTACGACGTTATGACCAAGACGGAAGATAAGATGTCCTTGGATGAGTCCGAGGAAGTGTACAGCTATATTTTGTGTTGTATTTGTCCCGTGAACTTGTCAAAACCAGGTTTAAGCTATCACGAGGAAGAGAATAAAATTGCCAACCGCAATCGTGACTGGGTAGTGGATATGCCGGATGCAGCCTTTTTATATCCTGCTTTTAACGACAGAAGTTCGGATGTGAATGAAGTTTTGTATTATGTTAAAAATATTGAAGAAATGCATAGCGAGTTTATCGATAATGTGTTAGGATGTATTGAAACGGTGCCTTCTACGGTGGAGAAAGAGATTTTTAACCAGATTGTGGAAGAAGTCATTAACGATGCGCCGGGCTATGATACCTTTGAAGTGGTTCGTTCCATTAACAGCCAGTTGAATGATATGGCTGAAAATATGGTGTTTGGGGAACCCATGACCATTCAAAAAGACGATATGGTTGACTTGATGGTAAAGAGTGGCTTGAAAGAAGAGCACATTCCCATTGTGGAAGAAAAGTTCGAGAAGGCAATGGGCGAAGATGTCAAGTTGCATTTGGATAATGTCCGTGAAAAGAAGAGCCTGGAAGTGAAGTCTGACGAAATGCAGATTAAGGTGAAATCAGAAGCGGCGGACATTGTGGAAATTCGTGTGATTGACGGACGTAAATGTCTTGTAATTCCCATGAATTCCGATATTGAAGTAAATGGTATTATGAAACGAATTGTACAGGAATTGAATGATTCGGAAGAAGACGAATAACTCCGGACAAGAGGATGTTATTTTTGTATTAAAAGATGGTAAGCGACGAAACGTGGCAGAAAGGTAGTGACTTATGGAAGTTATGTTTGTAGTAGGCGGTATTTTCGGTATTGCGATTTTGGCAGCAATTATAGCAGCAATTGCTACTGTTGTCTCTGTGCCCGCAGCATTATCCAAAGAGGAAGAAGACATATAAGGCGTAGACAGCGGAGAGTGTTATGCTTAGAGAATGCGATATCAATGAAATATCCGACGGAAAACGATATCAGGCAAATGATTTGGTTAAGTTAGGCTGTAATGACTGTAAGGGATGCCATTCCTGCTGTGAGGGAATGGAGGATACGATTGTATTGGATCCTTATGATATTTATCGGCTGACAAGGAATTTGGAAATGGATTTTACACAGCTGATGCAGGGAAGGATTGTACTTCATGTGGAAGAGGGACTGATTCTGCCCCATTTGGCGATGTCTGAAGAAACAGGCGCCTGTTCTTTTCTAAATGAAGAGGGGCGTTGCAGTATCCATGCCCACAGACCGGGGATTTGTCGTTTGTTCCCGTTGGGACGTATTTATGAGAATGATGGTTTTTCCTATTTTTTACAGGTGAATGAGTGCGTCAGGGAGAACCGTACCAAAGAAAAAATTAAGAATTGGCTGAATACACCTCGTTTGAAAGATTACGAGGCTTTTATTCTGAAATGGCATAATTATACCAAGGAAATGCAGGTTTTTCTGGTTGACAGGGAAGATGCAAAGGACTGGAATATGTTGCATCTGCAGATGTTTTATATGATGCCTTATGCGTCGGAAGATTTTTACGAGGAATTTGAAGTAAGACTTGCAGAAATGAAGAAACGTATGGTAATGTAAGAAGTCGGATGAAATATCCGTAAACGTATGATAAAAGCGCGGGCTGTTGTTCGCGTATAAAAGATACATCATTTGATTGGAGATTTGTATGAAAGAAGAAAGAAGTAGTTTTTCCGGTAAGTTAGGATTTATTCTGGCAGCAGCCGGCAGTGCGGTAGGTTTAGGCAACCTTTGGAGATTCCCTTATTTGGCAGCACAGCACGGTGGCGGAATTTTCATTTTTGTTTATGTGATTTTGGTTTTGACCTTTGGATTCTCTATGTTGATTATGGAATTGGCCATTGGACGAAAAACAAAGCAAAGTTCGATTACGGCATATTCAAAATTGAATAAAAAGTTTGGATTTTTGGGTGTGCTGGCAGCAATTGTGCCGATCATTATTTTACCGTATTACTGCGTAATCGGCGGTTGGGTAATTAAGTACATGATTGTATTTTTAAGCGGTCAGGGTAAGGCTGCGGCAGCAGATACTTATTTTGGTGCATTTACCGGCGGAACCGTGGAACCTTTGGTGTTTTTTGTGGTTTTCCTTGTTGCAACCATGGCAATTGTATTGGGCGGCGTACAGAAGGGCGTTGAGCGCGTAAGTAAAATTCTGATGCCTGTGTTACTGCTTTTAACCCTTGGTATTTCGATTTACGTAGCAACCATTGACGGTGCGTGGGACGGTATTAAATATTATCTGTTACCGGATTTTTCCAATTTCTCAATTTCCACACTTTGCGCAGCAATGGGACAGTTATTCTTCTCATTGAGTATTGCAATGGGTATTATGGTATCT
This sequence comes from Lachnospiraceae bacterium, assembly GCA_017622505.1. Lineage (GTDB taxonomy): Bacteria > Bacillota > Clostridia > Lachnospirales > Lachnospiraceae > UBA3766. Next base: position 855 of record JAGAQZ010000126.1, on the reverse strand, counting down.
TATGGTTCTTATGTAAAAGATGATATCGACTTAAGCGGTTGTGTAAACCAGATTGAGATTTTTGATACTTCGGTTGCACTTTTATCAGGTTTTATGATTGTGCCTGCAGTATTTGTATTCCAGCCCGATAAATTAAATACAGGCGGACCGGGACTTATGTTTGCAACCCTGCCTTTGGTATTTGAGAAGATGCCCTTCGGTCAGGTAATTGGTGCGATTTTCTTCATATTGGTATTGCTGGCAGCTTTAACAAGTTCTATTTCCATTATGGAAGCCATTGTATCTATGGTTATGGACAAGTTTAAGATGAAGAGATGGAAAGCGGTTCTTGCAGTGACCGTATTCTCGATTGTACTTGGCATTCCTTCCGCATGGGGCTTTGGTTTGTGGGGAGACATTAAGATTCTTGGTATGGATTTCTTAAGTTTCTTTGACTTTATGGCAAACAGTATTCTGATGCCTATTGTTGCCCTTGCAACCTGTATTTTGGTTGGCTGGGTTGTAAAAACGAAAACCTTGGAAGACGAAATTACCAAGAATGGCGAGAAGTTTGCGAGAAAGGGAATTTTCCGCGTGATGGTTCGTTACATTGCACCGGTGTTCCTGATTATGATTCTTGTATTCTACACCTTAGCACAGTTCGGTTTGGTTAAATATTAAAATAAAATGGCTTGCGTGTCGGCGCAGGCCATTTTTTGAAGGAGATAAAATGCAGTATAAGAAAATTGTAGAAGGCAAATTCCATAGCAGACCGAATCGTTTTATTGCCAATATCTATGTGGACGGCAAGCTGGAAACCGTTCACGTAAAGAATACAGGCCGGTGTCGGGAATTGCTGTTGCCCGATGCGGATGT
>JAGAQZ010000125.1 GCA_017622505.1 Lachnospiraceae bacterium | reverse complement strand
GATTGTAGATGAGTCCCATATTACAATACCGCAGGTGGGTGGTATGTTTGCGGGGGACCGTTCACGTAAGAATACCTTGGTGGATTACGGATTCCGTTTACCGTCGGCACTGGATAACAGACCTTTGTGTTTCGAAGAATTTGAAAGCAGAATAGACCAAATATTGTGCGTATCTGCGACACCTTCGGAATATGAACGCACCCATGAAATTTTGCGCGCGGAGCAAATTATCCGCCCTACAGGGCTTTTAGATCCGGAGATCGATGTGCGTCCGGTGGAAGGCCAGATTGATGATCTTGTAAGTGAAATTAACAAGACGATTGCGGCAAAGAATAAGGTTCTTGTGACTACTTTAACCAAGAGAATGGCAGAGGATTTGACGGATTATCTGAAAGAAGTGGGCATTCGTGTGAAATACTTACATTCAGATATTGATACTTTGGAACGTGCGGAAATTATCCGTGATATGCGTCTGGATGTATTTGATGTGTTGGTTGGTATTAACCTTTTACGAGAAGGTTTGGATATTCCCGAAATTTCTCTGGTGGCGATTTTGGATGCGGACAAGGAAGGCTTCCTTCGTTCAGCAACTTCATTGATTCAGACCGTAGGACGTGCGGCACGTAATGCGGAAGGTCATGTTGTAATGTATGCGGATACCATTACGGATTCCATGCGTGCGGCTATTGAGGAAACCAACCGTCGTCGCGGCATACAGCAGGCCTACAATGAAGAACATGGCATTACACCACAGACCATTAAAAAGGCAGTCCGTGATTTGATTAGTGTAAGTAAAGCAATTGCCAAGGAAGAATTGCGTCTTGAGAAAGATCCGGAGTCAATGAGTGATAAGGAACTGGATGATTTGATTGCCAAGGTTGAGAAGAATATGAAGAAGGCTGCTATGGAATTGAATTTTGAAACGGCAGCAGAACTTCGTGACAAGATGACGGAATTAAAGAAAATTCGTCACGATCGGGATTGAGCCGCGGCAAACATAAATATAATAACAACCAAATCTATATGTAATGTGGTGAAAAGAAAAACGCCGTATTATTTGGAAATCAGAACAGAAAGGAATCCGGCTTCATAAAGAAGTACGGAAGGTAAAATAATGGCACAGAAAATGTTGCCTCGCAGCGAAAGTATTCGTATCAAAGGTGCCTGCGAGCATAACTTAAAAAATATTGATTTAGAGATACCGCGAAATCAGTTTGTGGTTTTGACAGGTTTGTCGGGTTCCGGTAAGTCTTCTCTTGCATTTGATACTATTTATGCAGAAGGCCAGAGAAGATATATGGAGTCCTTGTCGTCTTATGCAAGACAGTTCTTGGGACAGATGGAGAAACCGAATGTGGAGAGTATAGAAGGTCTTTCACCGGCGATTAGTATTGACCAGAAGTCGACCAATCGTAACCCACGTTCTACCGTGGGAACAGTGACGGAAATTTATGACTATTTCAGACTTTTATATGCGAGAATCGGTACGCCGCATTGTCCGGAATGCGGTAGGGAAATCCGCAGACAGAGCGTGGATGAAATGGCTAACCAGATTATGGAACTTCCGGAAGGAACGAAGATTCAGTTGTTAGCGCCTATGGTCCGCGGCCGTAAAGGTGAACATGTCAAAATTCTTGACCGCGCCAGAAAGAGCGGTTATGTTCGTGTGCGCATTGACGGCAATATGTACGAACTTAGTGAAGAAATTAAACTGGATAAAAACATTAAGCACAGTATTGATATCGTAGTAGACCGACTTGTGGTAAAGCCGGATATTTTAAGCCGTTTGACAGGTTCGGTGGAATCTGTTTTGAGTCTGGCGGAAGGACTTCTTACGGTAGATGTAATCGGTGGGGAAGAATTGCATTTTAGTCAAAGTTTCTCCTGCCCTGATTGTGGTGTCAGCATTGAAGAAATTGAGCCGAGAAGTTTTTCTTTTAACAATCCTTTTGGAGCATGCCCGGAGTGTTTCGGTATCGGATATACTATGGAGTTTGTAGAAGATTTGATTATTCCTGACAAAAGTTTGAGTATTAACCAAGGCGCGATTGCGGTAATGGGATGGCAGTCCAGTAAAGACAAGGGAAGTTTCAGCAATGCCTTATTAAGAGCATTGGCAGAACGTTTTAAGTTCAGCCTGGATACGCCCTATGAAGATTTATCGGATGAAGTGAGAAAAATTCTTGTACACGGTACGGATATAGAAGTGGACGTGTATTATGAAGGGCAGCGCGGACGTGGTGTTTATCCGATTGCCTTTGAAGGAATAATCCGCAATTCGCAGCGTAGATACCGTGAGACATCTTCGGATACCATGAAGCAGGAATATGAGACTTTTATGAGTATTATGCCCTGTGAATGTTGTAAGGGTATGCGTCTTAAGAAGTCATCGCTGGCGGTTACCGTCTGCAATAAAAATATCTATGAAGTCACCAATCTTTCCGTGGTGGATTTGCAGGAGTTTCTGAATAAAATGACGCTGACCAAACAGCAGGAAATCATTGGTAAGCAGGTATTAAAAGAGATTTGTGCGAGAGTAGGATTCCTGGCGGAAGTTGGTTTGGAATATCTGTCTCTCGGGCGTGCGACTTCGTCTCTCTCCGGTGGTGAAGCGCAGCGTATCCGCCTTGCAACGCAGATTGGTTCGGGCTTAGTGGGCGTATGTTATATTTTGGATGAACCCAGTATCGGACTTCACCAAAGAGATAATGATAAGCTGATTGGTGCCTTGAAGAATCTCAAAGATTTGGGTAATACTTTGATTGTGGTTGAACATGACGAAGATACGATGTATGCTGCGGACTATATTGTGGATATCGGTCCGGGGGCCGGCGAACATGGTGGAGAAGTCATTGCCACAGGTACAGCGGAAGATATTATGAAGGTGAAAGAATCCGTTACCGGTCAGTATTTAAGCGGTGAGAAATTTATTCCGGTGCCTGCAGAACGAAAGAAACCTTCAGGCTGGTTAAAGATTATAGGTGCAGAAGAGAATAATTTAAAGAAGATAGATGTAGACGTGCCTTTGGGTGTTATGACCTGCGTAACCGGTGTGTCCGGTTCGGGCAAGAGTTCGCTGATTAATGAAATTTTATATAAATCACTGGCGAAGAAGTTAAACCGCGCCAGAACCATTCCGGGAAAGCATAAAAGCATCAAAGGCGTAGAGCAGTTGGATAAAGTAATTGATATCGACCAGTCACCCATCGGAAGAACGCCTCGTTCAAACCCTGCTACCTATACGGGCGTATTTGACCAGATTCGTGATTTGTTTGCATCGACAGTGGATGCAAAAGCCAAGGGCTACAGCAAGGGACGTTTTAGTTTTAATGTAAAAGGCGGACGTTGCGAGGCTTGTAGCGGTGATGGTATTATCAAGATTGAGATGCACTTTTTACCGGATGTTTATGTGCCTTGTGAGGTGTGTGGCGGTAAGCGATATAACCGAGAGACATTAGACGTACATTACAAAGGTAAGAACATTTATGACGTGTTGGATATGACAGTGGAAGAGGCACTTACATTCTTTGAAAACGTTCCTTCCATTCAGCGTAAAATCCAGACATTGTATGATGTAGGTTTGTCCTACGTTAAGCTTGGCCAGCCGTCTACTACATTATCGGGTGGAGAGGCGCAGCGTATCAAGCTTGCTAGCGAGTTGAGCCGTAAGAGTACGGGTAAAACCATTTATATTTTAGATGAACCAACCACGGGACTTCATTTTGCGGACGTGCATAAGTTGGTAATGATTTTACAGCGTTTGGCAGACGGCGGAAATACTGTTGTAGTAATTGAGCATAACTTAGATGTAATTAAGACGGCAGACTATATTATCGATATGGGACCGGAAGGCGGAGATAAGGGCGGTACGCTTCTTTCCAAGGGAACACCGGAAGAAGTTGCCAAGGACAAGAAGTCGTACACCGGATACTACATCAAGAAGATGCTGGAACGCGACAAACAACTGAAAGATGGCACAGTTTGATTCGTACAGTTTGTGATTATAATGTTAGGATGGATGTGGATATTTTATATTCCATAAAGAACCGTGTAAGAACGTCGGCACTTAACGAGTACAAATGAAATGCAGTACGAGTTTAGTGTCCGTTACGTATCTTACTCGAGCGAGAGCATGTTCTGTTGGAATATAAAATATCCGCACCCTTATAAAAAACACTTATACAAAAGGTTAAGAATCAAAGAATTTTAACCGATATATTTAACAGAAACAAGGACGTAGTAAGAGGTCGGAAGGAGCCGACGCTTTATTTTGCTACGTTCTTTTTATGTTTTTATTGTAAAAACTCTTTGATTTTCCTTGCATTTAGGTTATAATTACTTAGATTGGGTAAAAATGTAAACAAATCCTTGGAAAGGAGAAGGGATATGCAATATACAGATATAGGAATTGACTTGGGAACAGCCAGTATTTTGGTTTATATAAGAGGTAAAGGTGTTGTTTTAAAAGAGCCCTCAGTGGTAGCTTTTGACCGCGATACTAATAAGATTAAAGCGATTGGTGAAGATGCCAGACTGATGCTTGGTAGAACACCCGGAAACATCGTAGCGGTAAGACCGTTGCGTCAGGGTGTTATTTCAAACTATACCGTTACCGAGAAAATGATGAAGTACTTCATCCAGAAGGCACTTGGGAAGAAGACTTTCCGTAAACCCCGTATTGCGGTTTGTGTGCCCAGTGGTGTTACCGAAGTAGAGCGTAAGGCGGTTGAGGATGCTACTTATCAGGCAGGCGCAAGAGAAGTTGCAATCATCGAAGAACCTATTGCAGCGGCAATCGGTGCCGGAATTGATATCGGTAAGCCTTGCGGTAATATGATTGTAGATATCGGTGGTGGTACTTCTGATATCGCAGTTATTTCTCTTGGGGGAACCGTAGTCAGCGAATCTATTAAGATCGCCGGCGACGATTTTGACGAAGCATTGATTCGTTATATGAGAAAGAAGCACAATCTTATGATTGGTGAAAGAACTGCAGAAGATATTAAAATTAAAATCGGTTCCGCATATAAGCGTGCCGAGGTTGATTATATGGATGTAAGAGGACGTAACCTGGTAACAGGTCTTCCTAATACCGTTAAAGTTTCTTCCGAAGAAACGGAAGAAGCGTTACGTGAAACTACATCCCAGATTGTAGAAGCAATTCATAGCGTATTGGAGAAAACACCCCCTGAGTTGGCAGCGGATATTGCTGACAGAGGTATTGTTTTAACCGGTGGCGGAAGTATGTTGAGAGGTCTTGAAGATTTGATTGAATCAAGAACAGGCATCAATACAATGACCGCGGAAGAACCTATGACCTGTGTTGCAATCGGAACAGGCAGATATGTTGAATTCCTTGCAGACAATCGTGAAGAACCCTAAGCAGTAGCTTTCGATTGGACGAGTTTGTATCCAAACCGTTGTTGCAGGAACCGAAAGAAAGGTCGTTGACTTATGTTAAAAGGATTGTACACTGCATACAGCGGTATGGTAAACGAACAGAATAGAATGGATGTGCTGACTAATAACCTTGCCAATTCGGCAACTACAGGTTATAAGGCGGAAGGCGCAACCAGCCAGACATTCGATGCAATGCTTGCGTATCGCATCAAGGATGAGCAGGACGGGTATGCCGGAGGCGTATACTTGGGACGCAATAACCCGGGTGTAAAAATCGGTGAAACCTATACCGATTATTCACAGGGTTCTTTCCGTGAAACCGGTAACCGATATGACATTGCTTTGTCAGGTGAAGGATTTTTTACCATTGAGTATACCAACCGCGCCGGAGAAACTTCCACAATGTACACCAGAGACGGTGCTTTTACATTGACAAAGGAAGGCTATCTGGTAACCAAAGACGGAGATTTTGTTCTTGGCAAGGGAGCAAACGGTGAATTGGGTCATATTCAGATTGATCCCACTCATGACGCTTCTATTGATACCTCGGGCAAAATCGTTCAGAACAATCAGGTAATTGCAACTTTACAGATTACGGATTTTGAAGATTACAATTTCTTAGAACACTACGGCGAGAATTTTTATCAGCCGGTAGAAGGTGCGGAAATTGTGGAATCTTCTGCTAAAGTACAGTCCGGATATCTGGAAGCTTCCAACGTACAGGTTGTACGTGAAATGGTTGAGTTAATCAGTGTTACAAGACAGTATGAATCAAATCAGAAGATTTTGCAGGCTTACGATGAAACCTTACAGATTTCCGTAAACGAGCTTGGTAAATTATACTAGGAGGGGTAACAAATGGTAAGATCACTTTGGACAGCGGCATCAGGAATGATAGCCCAGCAGAATAACGTGGATACAATTGCCAACAACCTGGCAAACGTTAATACAACAGGATATAAAACAGAAGTAGCAGAGTTTAAGTCACTTTTATATCAGGACATTAAAGCGAAATCTACTTCGGCAAATTCCGAGCAGAAACCCATTCCTTCACAGGTTGGTCTTGGTGTTCGTAACTCGGCGATTACATCTGTTTTTACACAGGGGGCCTATTTGGATTCCAGCAATGACTTGGCATTTGCTATTGGTGGAGACGGTTTCTTTGGTGTAAGAGGACAGGATGGTAATACATATTATACAAGAAACGGAAACTTTGTTTTGGCAACGGATACCAATGGTCTGGCATTGACCACTACCGATGGTTTGAAGGTCTTGGATGCAGACGGAAAGCCTATTGTTTTTGACGAAAGCTTTGTGGCAAGTCAGATTACCGTAACAGCTGATGGACAGATTTGTTATCCTGATGACCAGAATAATCCACAGCCTCTCGGAATGGAAATCGGTCTTTGGCAGTTTAACAATCCTTCCGGATTGCAGAAGACTGACAGCGGTTTGTTCTCAGAATCGGCAGCCAGCGGTGCGGCTATGAATGAATATACCACCAACAGCCTTGTGCGCAGTGAATTAAGACAGGGATATTTGGAAGGTTCCAACGTGCAGGTTGCAGATGAAATGGTAAATATGATTGTTGCGCAGAGAGCCTACGAATTGAATTCCAAAGCAATCCAGGCTTCTGACGAAATGATGCAGCAGGCGAATAATTTGAGAAGATAATAGTGCATTAGAAAGGGTGTGTGGTTAAATGGATATTAGCGGTTTAACATCAGCATACAGCCAGTATGCCGAAAACGTTTCGGGAAATGCTAAGGCAGATGCGCTGACTAAGAAAGTATCGGGTGCAGATTATTCCAATGCTACCGATGAAGAATTAATGGAGGTGTGCAAAGAGTTTGAAGCATATTTCCTGGAACAGATGTACAAAGAAATGATGAAGACCATTCCGGAGTCTGAAATGACCTCAAGTGCCAATTCGACTTTGGTAGATTACTACAAAGATGAGATGATTAAAAAAGTGTCTGAACAAACTGCGGAGCAGAGTAATATGGGTCTTGCACAGACTTTGTATGAGCAGATGAAACGTAATTATGAAATCTAGAATTTGAGATTTATAATCATTTATTAGATTAGTTTCCAACAGACCTGTCCGTGGCGTCAGGTCTGTTATTATTTGTAATTGTTCAAGGTGCGATTTTGCGAATGCTGTTCTGAATAGTTACTGTTGTTTTTATTAAAGTGAACCAAACATACATTGGCAAGAGTTGTTTTTCATACCTGTCATAAAATATAAATATTCAAAGCTAAGCAAATGAAAGTATCGATACAAGGGTAAGAGCAAATATGATAATTAAAGGCTATATAGACAATTTCAAATTTCGAAGTGCCGAGAACGAATATGGTGTTTTTGTGCTGGTTACAGAGGATATGGAAGAGGGCGAAGTAATCTGTACAGGTTTAAGCAAGGGTATGGAAAAGGGCGATTACGTGGAAGTGGATGGAGAAATGGTAGAGCATCCCAGCTACGGTCCGCAGTTAAAATACCGTAATTATAAAATTTTACCGCCACCTGACACGATTTCCGTGGAGAAGTATCTTGCGTCAGGGGCAATTAAGGGCATTGGTCCTGCCCTTGCTATGCGCATTGTAAAAAAGTTCGGTGAAGATACCTTCCGCATTATGGAAGAAGAGCCGGAACGCCTGGCAGAGATTAAAGGGATCAGCGAAAATAAGGCGCGGGAGATTGCAGTGCAGATGGCGGAGAAGAAGGAACTTCGCGAGGCGATGATATATTTGCAGGGTTATGGAATCGGAAACACGCTTGCCGTAAAAATATACGAGAAATACGGTCTGGCTATGTATGCGATTTTAAAAGAAAATCCATATAAACTTGCGGAAGACATAAGAGGTGTAGGTTTCAAAACAGCAGATGAAATCGCGTTGAAAATGGGTATGTCAATCGATTCTACCGAGCGTATGGAGGGCGGGCTTCTTTACGGATTGCAACTTGCGTCCGTAGATGGGCATACTTACCTGCCAAAAGAGGAGTTGCTGGATAAAACCGCGGAAATTCTTGCGGTACCGAAGGCAGATTTGGAGATGCCTTTCACCAATCTCCTTTTTGATAAAAAAATAGTGATTAAAAATACGGATGAGCAGACAAAGGTTTTCTTAAGTTACTTTTATTTCGCTGAATTGACCTGCGCACGAGAGTTAAAGCGAATTCAGGATGCTTTTGGTATGCCAACCGGGGCAGAGGAGCCGCCCGATGAAGTTTTAAAGCAGGTAGAAGATGTTATCCGGGAGCAGAATCTTGAGTTGGATGAATTGCAAAAAGAAGCTGTTCTTATGGCAATCCGAAATGGTGTTTTTATCTTAACCGGCGGTCCGGGAACGGGAAAAACCACCACAATGCGCACGATTATTGAATATTTTGTGCGTACAAAACATAATGTAATGCTGGCGGCGCCCACGGGAAGAGCAGCAAAGCGATTGGAGGAAACATCCGGATACAGTGCCAAAACCATACACCGCATGCTGGAGGTGACAGGTGTGCATACATCAGACGGGGAAGAACGTGCTCAATTCGGACGCAATGAATACAATCCCCTGGACGCGGACGTTATTATTATTGATGAAATGTCGATGGTGGATACGCACTTGTTTTATGCATTGGTGCAGGCAGTTGCCTCCGGAACAAGGCTGATTATGGCAGGAGACGCGGATCAGTTACCTTCGGTGGGACCCGGAAATGTGTTAAAGGATTTGCTTAGAAGCGAAGTGTTTCCTGTGGTAAAACTTGAAAAGATTTATCGCCAGAATTTAGAGAGTGATATTGTCGTAAATGCCCATAAAATCAATCGTGGCGAGGAGGTTGTGCTGGGCAATGAAAGCAAGGAATTCTGTTGCGTGGAACGAAATGATGTAGCGATGATTCATGGCGAAATTGTATCCTTAAATAAAGATAAGCTGACGAAGTTTTTGAATGTAAAGCCTTATGAAATCCAAGTGCTTACGCCTATGAAAAAAGGCACCCTGGGCGTGGAAAACCTAAATGTGATTCTGCAGGAGAAATTAAATCCGCCTGCCCCGGGTAAAAGAGAAGTGCGACGTGGAGAAACGGTTTTTCGCGTAGGCGATAAGGTAATGCAGATTAAAAACAATTATGAAGCCACCTGGGTTATTAAAGGTTATAACGATATTAAGGTAGATGAAGGTAAGGGTGTTTTTAACGGTGATGTAGGTGTGATTAAAAGCATCGATGAATATAATAAAGCCCTTATGGTCCGGTTTGATGACGGAAGGCTGGTAGAATATCCTTTTACACAGCTGGAAGAACTGGAGCCGGCTTTTGCCATTACGATTCATAAGTCACAAGGTAGTGAATATCCGGCGGTGATTTTGCCGTTGTTGGACGGCCCAAGAATGCTTTTTACAAGGAATCTCTTGTATACTGCAGTGACGAGAGCGGCAAAGTGCGTAGTGATTCTCGGAAGTAAAGAAACAGTACGTAAAATGATTGCAAGAGGCGACGAACAGAAGCGATATACGGATTTGTTAAACAGAATAAAAGAGGTGAGTAAGAATTAATTCTTTGCGGAAAACGGTTACCAAAGAGGAAAATGCAAAGAAAAATACAAGGAAAGACATAAAGAAAAATACTTTGATTAAACAGACGGAAGACGGCTTAAAGAATTGGTTCTTTCCCAGGCATTGTCCGGTTTGCGATACCGTGCTTGGCGGAAATCAATTGATTTGCCCGGAGTGCAAGGATATTCCAAGGCTTGTGAAGGCGCCAAGATGTGTTTCCTGCGGGAAACATTTAGAACGGCAGGAGCAGGTCAGATGCAGGGACTGCGGTGGTAAGGTGCGAAATTTTGAGTGGGGAATTGCGTTATATGAATATGCGTCTGTTCACGATTCCGTTCACCGGTTCAAAAATCTCGGCCGGGTGGAGTATGCGGAATTTTATGGGGAAGAAATCAGACGCTTTCTTTTACCGGCCATTGCGCGGATGAAGGGGGATGCATTGGTGCCGATTCCTTTGCATCGGTCCAAGTTAAACAGTCGCGGATATAATCAGGCGACTCTTCTTGCTAAGGAAATATCAAAGGGAAGCGGTATTCCTGTAAGAGAAGATATTCTGATTAGAGTCAAAAAAACCGCATCTCAGAAGAAAATGGACCACTCAACAAGACAAAATAATATGAAAAAGGCTTTTCATATGGTCCAAAATGATGTAAAATTAAAGACGATTATACTGGTGGATGATGTATTCACAACCGGAAACACCATAGAGGCTGCGGCGGAGGTATTACGGCGTGGTGGTGTGGAGAAAGTATATTTTATAGCCCTGGCAATCGGAAAGGGCTTGTAGTGCTGTTTAAAAGCAGCAGATGGGAGGGTAACATATGGACGTAAGAAATTGTCGTAAATGCGGAAAAGTATTTAACTATATATCAGGACCGCCAATTTGTCAGGCGTGTCGTGAATTGGAAGAGCAGAAGTTCCAGGAAGTTAAGAAGTTTGTGCAGGACTGCAAGACAGCAGGTATTAATGAAATCGTGGAACAGTGCGGTGTCAGCCATAATCAGGTAAATCAGTGGATTCGTCAGGAACGCCTTGTTTTCGCGGAGGATTCTCCGATTGGTATCAACTGTGAAGGTTGCGGCACCATGATTAAGACTGGTAGATATTGTGAGAAGTGTAAGTTGGATTTGGCAAGAGGTATTACCAATATTATTAAGCCTAAAATTGCTGAACCTGCGCCGGTGCGCAAAGACCCGAGAGATAATCCCAGAATGCGTTACCTGGATTAAATATGGAAATCTAAGTCGGATTGACAAACAGAGGTTAGTATGATTAGTGAACAGCGTGTAAAATTAATGACAAGACTTGCTGCTTATGAACAGAAGGAAGGAAAGAAGAATGAAGAAATCGGTTCTTATTTCCGTGGTGATTATATCAGCCTTCAGATTCTTAAGTCGGTAATCAGTGCGACGATGGCGTTTATATTGATTGTGGCACTTTTTGTCTTTTATGATTCCGAGTTGTTTTTATCGGATATTTATAAAATAGATATATTAGAGTATGTAAAGAAACTGATTATGTATTATTTTGCATTTACAGGTGTTTACGTATTGATTTCTTATGTGGTTTATGCCATCAGATACCGCAAGGCAAAGAAGCGCCTGAAGGTATATTTTAATAATTTGAAGAGACTCCAGATTCTCTACCAAAGAGAAAGAAAGGATAAAATGCAGTAATGACACAATTGTTGGTGATACGAGAACAACTGAAAAAAATATGCGGCAAGTATGAAGTATACCTTGTTCCTGTAGGTAAATTTCTTACCGCATTGATTACGTTTCTGTTTATCAACGGAAATATCGGCTATATGGAGAAGGTTGCGAAGTTTCCCATTGCATTGATTCTTGCTTTGCTGTGTTCCTTCCTTCCCTTGAATTTTATAATTATCTGTAGCGCGTTTTTATCGTTGGTACATGTATATGCGCTTTCGATGGAATGTGCGTTGATTTTAGGAATTATTTATCTGTTGATGTTCCTTTTGTATTTCCGTTTTTCACCGAAGGATACGTTTGTGGTGATTTTAACACCTATTTGTTGTATGCTTCAGATCCCCTATGCGATTCCGTTGTCTTTAGGCTTGGTCGGAACGCCGGCATCTGTGGTTTCGGTAAGTTGCGGTGTAGTGGTATATCATATTTTAAGATATATCAAAGAGTCTGCAAATGCCTTGTCTGCACTGGACGCGGATGGCATGATGGCGAAGTTTAAGTACCTGATTGACGGTATTGTAGGAAACAAGGAAATGTTTGTTATGGTGATTGCATTTGCGGTTACCGTGATTTTGGTATATATCATTCGTCGTATGAATATTGATTATGCATGGACCATTGCGATTATCGTGGGTGGTTTGGCAGATATTTTAATTCTTTTAATCGGCGATTTGATGTACACCACTAATATTCCCATCATCGGCGTGATTTTGGGCAGTGTGCTTGCATTCGGGGTGGTAAAAGTATTGCAATTCTTCGTATTTAACGTAGATTATGCAAGAACGGAGCGCGTACAGTTTGAAGATGACGAGTATTACTATTTCGTCAAAGCCGTACCGAAGATTACTATCTCAACACCGGAAGTAAAAGTGAAAAAAGTATCCGGTAAAAGTGCTGAAAAAGAAGAAACATCCGAAAGAAGCCGTGAAAGGGTAACCAGAACGGTACATGAGCAGGCAAGTGGCAATCAGCAGAGAAGTGTGGGTGCGACAGGTGCAACGAGAACTGCAGGAAGTAGTGCGGCAGCAGGCCGGACTACAGCAACAAGAACTGCAGGAACCGGTGTGTCAACCGGAAGTGCAGGCGTGACAAGAACTGCGGGAAGTGGTACGGCAAGAACGGCGACTTCAAGTGCGGCAAGAACAGGAACACCGGGGACCGGAACAAGAACTGTAACAAATGCAGGTTTAAAGACAGGTGCGACTCCTGCATCAAAGGCACCGACAGAAGGAATAAGAAGAACTTATCATCTCGATGATAAATAAAAAAGAAACGTGATTCTGTAAGTTTCGCGGGATTGGAAGAAATATGCTGGAACGTATCGGCGAATTTACAAGTGAATATTTGTCAGCTTTTCGAATTCCGCATATTGGGATTCTGGATATCCTGGAGATTTTTATTCTGGCGTTTTTAATCTATGAAGCAATGATTATGATTAAAAATACCAGGGCATGGACATTCTTAAAGGGTATCGCAGTTGTTTTGATTTTCCTGGCAGTGGCAGTTATGCTTAATATGACTACCATTATTTGGATTGCCAAGAATCTTTTATACTTGGTTGCAATGGCGGTAATCGTGGCGTTACAGCCCGAGATTCGTCGTGTAATTGAAGCAATCGGTCAGAAGAATTTCCTTACGACATTGAATCCGTTTGATGTAAAAGAAGAAGAAGGTTTGTTTTCGGATAAAACCTTAAATGAAATCGTAAATGCAAGTTTTGAAATGGGCAAGGTTCGTACCGGTGCCCTTATTGTAGTGGAACAGAAAACCCCTTTGGGAGAGTATGAAAGAACCGGTATTGCAGTTGACGGTATTGTAAGCAGCCAGCTTTTAATTAATATTTTCGAACATAATACACCGTTGCATGACGGTGCAGTTATCATTCGTAAAGACCGTGTGGTTTCGGCAACCTGTTATCTTCCTTTGACAGATACCAGAACCTTAAGTAAGGATTTGGGAACCAGACACCGTGCAGGTGTCGGTATTTCGGAGTTGACCGATTCCATGACTATTATCGTATCGGAAGAAACCGGTAAGGTAAGCGTGGCATATAAGGGACAGTTGTATCGTAATCTGAATGCAGACGGATTGCGCGAACAGTTGGCTATTATTCAGAATAAGCCGCAGGTAGAGAAAAAAGCCAAATTCTGGCAGAAAGGACGGGGCAAGAAGAAAAAAGATGAAAAAGAAAATAATGAACAATCTTGACCTTAAGATTCTGGCTGTGCTTTTTTCTATTATTTTATGGCTGATTGTTGTAAATATAGATGACCCCGTTAAAACGGTACAGTTTTCGGGGGTTGAAGTACAAATTCTCAATGCCGAAGAGTTGGAATCGCAAGGTAAAGTGTACGAGATATTGGATGGTACCGGTGAAATTACGGTAACTGTAAAAGGTCGCCGTTCCATTGTTGAAGATATCGCCAAGGAGAATATTACTGCCACGGCAGATATGAAAGATCTTACAACTATGGATACTTTAAGTATTGAGGTAACTTCCAATAAATATGCGAATGAAATCGATGATATCAAGAGCGATCAGGAAAATGTAAGATTAAGTATTGAAGACTTAAAGAAGATTCAGAAGGTAATTGAGATTGAAGTTTCGGGAGAGCCGGATGACGGATACATTCTCGGTGCTTTGACAAGTAACTTAAACCAGATTTATTTGGAAGGGCCGGAATCACTGATTAATAAAATTAGCTATGCGCGAGCACAAATAGACGTAGATGGTGTAAAAGCTAACGTAAGTTCCAGTGTGCCGATTAAGTTGTACGACGCTTTGGGTAAGGAAATCAGCGATGAACGTATTACGATGAATATTAATACGGTCAGCGTAAACCAGGAAATATTAATGACCAAGGAAGTTCCTGTAGAGTACAGAGTGGGCGGTGAGCCGGCAGACGGTTATGCACTTACCGGCGTAATTGAGTCAGATGTGGAAACCGTATTGATTGCGGGACGTAAATCTGTATTGGATGAAATCAACAGTATTGTGGTACCGGAAAGCATTTTAAATGTAGAAGGACTTCAGTCTAATTTGGAAGTTCGCATTAAATTGCATGATTATCTGCCCGGAAACGTTATTTTTGCAGAAGACAATATGAACGGGTTTACCAAGATTAACGTGGAAGTGAAGAAGGAAACTTTTGTTACAATTTCTTTTAATAAGAGTGATGTAAAGGTTGAGAATCTTCCGGAAGGGTACAAGGCAGAAGTTCTTGCGGATGGCAATTATTTGACAAACCAGGAAACGAATTTGAAAGTTTATGGTCTTGCAAGCGTGCTGGACGAATATGATGAAGAGAATGCAGTTCCCCGTGTAGATATGGCTGCTTATATGCTTCAGAACAGTTTGTCAGAATTAAGCCCGGGTATCTATACGATATCGCCTGATTTTGGCTTGCCTGAAGGCGCATATATTAAAGATAATTTTAAAATTCAAGTTCGTATTTCACAAACACCATAGAGTGTGTAAAATCAAACGGGAAGGACCGGTATAAGAAAATGGCTAGATTATTTGGAACAGATGGCGTAAGAGGCGTGGCAAACGAAGAATTGACACCGCTTTTGGCAATGCAGTTAGGTCAGGCAGGCGCATATGTTTTAACCAAAGAGACCAATCACAAGCCTACAATTATGGTAGGGTGCGATACCAGAATTTCAGGAGATATGTTAGCAAATGCGTTGATGGCAGGCGTTTGTTCTGTAGGTGCCAATGCAGTATATGTAGGTGTGGTTCCTACGCCGGCGGTAGCATATCTTACAAGAAAGTACAAGGTGGACGCAGGTGTAGTAATTTCTGCATCTCATAACCCGGTTGAGTTTAACGGAATTAAGTTTTTTGATGGGAACGGTTATAAGCTTCCCGATGCAATGGAAGATGAAATAGAGGCACTTATTAAAAGTAATATGGAGGGTGTCAATTTTCCTACCGGTTCCGGTGTGGGTAAAATTAAATACCGTACCGACGCATGCGAGGAATATATTAATCATTCCATTCAGTCCGTAAATGTGGATTTGAGCGGTATGAAGATTGTAGTGGATTGTGCGGAAGGTGCATCTTATTATACTTCAGTAGAGGCGTTAAAAGAACTTGGCGCAAATGTGGTGGCAATTCATAATATGCCGGATGGAACCAACATTAACGCAAACTGCGGTTCTACGCATATGCAGGAACTGTGTGCAAGAGTTGTTTACGAGAAAGCAAATCTTGGTATTGCTTTTGATGGTGATGCGGACAGAATGCTGGCTGTAGACGAAAATGGTAAATTAGTTGACGGTGATCAGATTATGGCGATTATCGGTAATTTCATGAAACAGCAGGGAACCTTGAAGAAGGATATGATTGTTGTTACGGTTATGAGTAACCTGGGTATGACATTGATGGCGCAACGTGAAGGCATTACTCTGGAACAGACCAAGGTGGGTGACCGTTATGTATTAGAGCGTATGCAGGAAATTGGCGCTAATTTGGGTGGTGAACAGTCCGGACATATCATTATGTTGGATCGCAATACCACCGGCGATGGTTTGTTAAGTGCTTTGCTTCTTTTGGAAGTATTGGTAAAAACAGGAAAACCTTTATCGGAGCTTGCATCCATTATGGAAGTTTTACCTCAGGCGCTTGTAAATGCGAAAGTACCGAATCACAAAAAAGACCGATATATGGAATATCCTGAAATTGCAGCAGCAATCGAAGTATTGAATGCAAAGTTTGCAGGCGAAGGAAGAGTATTAATTCGTCCATCCGGAACAGAGCCGAAGGTTCGTGTTATGATTGAAGGAAAAGACCAGGCAATGATTGAACAGGAAGCAAAGAAGCTTGCTGAGTTGATTCAGAATACAATGCTGTAGGGGCAGACTTGTGAAAAAACGGAATGTATGTTATACTTTATTTGGGGTAAATAATGTATTGAAAACAGAATAGATTGGGGGAATGCATATGGTAAGTCAGAGTGTAGTAGTTAAGAATCCTACAGGATTGCATTTGCGTCCGGCAGGAAATCTTTGCAAAGAAGCAATTCAGTTTAAGTCGCTGATTACGTTTTCGTTTCGTGATACCACAGCGAATGCAAAAAGTGTGCTCAGTGTTTTGGGTGCATGCGTAAAGTGTGGCGATGAAATTACTTTAAGTTGCGAAGGAGAAGACGAACAGGAAGCGTTAAAGCATCTTGTGGAAGCAATCGAGAGTGGATTGGGTGAGATGTAATTAGTATAGTAATTGGTATACGAGAATACAAAGAAAGAGTAGTTGATTCATCAACTACTCTTTTTCATTTGCTTCTATACATAACTGTTAAACATCATACCACTGTATTGGCTTGTAATGTATGACGGCGAGAAATTCTTGCCGGGATTCTTATAAGCTACAATGGTTTTATTTACATAGTCCATCGGATTTAGAGAAATCGCGTTGGTTTTGTTTAAAACGGCGTTGGCAAAACGCTTAATACCATCCATAGATTCTGCAGCACCGTTTTCTTCAAGTCCTGCTTTCAAAGTGGTACTGTCTACTTGAATAGTACCGTCTTCGGTGAGCGAGATGCCAAGTGGTCCTAACTCGTTATTATACAGTCCTGAAATACGAGACATTTCACGAATGAGCTGGCTACTCTTAGGCTGAGAGTTCTGATATTCTGCTGCGGCACGAATGAATTCGTTATATCCACCGATAAAACGATTGATATTCTCACTTAAGGATTCCATATCAGGTTTCAGACCAACGGTAACTGTACTTTCATCACCGGTTAAGCCTTTAAGCGTAACATCATATTTGCCTTGTACGGTAAAATGATTTGTATAGGAAACGCGCTTCTCGTCATTTAATGTAAAAATAGCATTCTGCGGATGGCGGGTTACTTCATTAATTCCCAAATAATCAACAACACCGCTTGCCTGACTGGTATTATCATCTGTTATGTCAAATAATGTGGCGTGACCTAAATCAATACCTGTAGCGGTAGATTCTAAAGAAAGCGCCGCGCGGTCAGCATCATATTCTTTAATCGTGGCAGATAAACCAATATTTGAATTATTGATTAAACGTGCCAATTTATTCTGCAAATCGAAATTGGTATCACCTGGGTTGATATTGAACTGGAACTCGTAACCGGTATTATTAATACCAATATCGAAAGAATAGGTGCCGCTTGACAAAGTCATAGCATCTTTTCTTAAGTAGTTACCGGTATTAATCTGCGATTGAGCTAACTGTTCTACGCCGATTTCCAACGATTCATCTTCATTTTGTCCTGAGATGTCACCGATAAATTTAGCATCAACAACAGAAGCGTCCGAACTATAAGCTATTTTACGATTTAAAAGTTCGGTCTCATCGGAACCGCTCAAAGAAGTAATGGTATTGCGCAATTCGCGTGCATTCTCTTTAATGCCTACCACATATTTCTGTGCAGCCTCGCTGGTGTCCACAATGGACAGAGGGGCGTCTTTATTTAATTTAACAATGGAATTATATACATTTCGAAGTTCGCTTTTCTTATGGGCATCGTAGCGCGTAGCACTTTTGGGCGCATAAGTAGTCAGATAATGATTGTAGATGTTGCTTAAAGCGTACTGATATGCCATCTTCGTCCCCTCCTTTCTTCCATGAAAACTGCCTTGGCCGGAAACCGTTCCGACTGGGTACTACCGTGTACCCGGGCAGGGACATAGCAATTTTATGATACTTTCTTAAACTAAACATATCACGTTTTTATACAAGATGCAATAGGTTTTTGTAAAAAGTGTTAAAAAAATAACAATAAATTTTGAAAGGAATTTTCACTGATTTCAAAAGTGAATTTGTAAGGGTCGAATATGAATTACGAAAAGTAACGACGGTTTCAACTACGGGTTGATTGTGAAACAAGCAGGAGGTTGCTACGATATAAACACGATGACGAGAAAAAACGAAAGGGGAGCGGATTATGAAAGATGTAACTGAACAAATAATGGAAGAGGCTACAAAGGTAGCAAACGAAATGAAAGCGAAAGGAAGAGCCCGTATGAAAGAAAAAGACTTAACATGTTTGGCAGCCGGCCAGGTATTTCCGGCAAGTTTTGAAGAAACCGGTATTAATATGAATGAATTAATCATTGGTCCTACGGGTTGCGGTAAGACTTACTCGGTGACAATCCCAAGACTTTTACATACTTATAATAAAAGTCTTGTAGTACCCATTGCAAAAAGAGCAGTGCGTGAAAAATGCGCCACTTTATTAAAGAAGCGTGGCTACAATGTCATCAACCTGGATTTTACACATCCGGAGAAATGCGAGGTGGGGTATGACCCTATGGATTATATCCGCAATGATGTTGATATTGTTCAAACTGCCAAGAACTTAATTTCGATGACTGTAAGTAAAACACAAAGCGGTGTACCGGATCCTTATTGGAATGACAGCGAGACAAGTGTTCTTGCGGCCATTATCGCATTGGCCAGAGAGAAAGCTTTTGAGGCGAAACGTAAACCCAGTTTTGCGGATGTAGTGGATATGTATCGCAATATGATAGTTAAAGAAAGGAATGGCCAATACCTTCGTATCGGAACTTTTGTATCTTGCGCAGTCCAATGAGCCGATTGACATTTACATTAACAGCCCCGGCGGTTCGGTAAATGCTGGCTTGGTAATCTACGATGTGATTCAGTCCTGCGAGGGTAAAATCCCCATCAATATGTATTGTGTTGGTTCCGCATCTTCCATGGGCGCGGTGATTCTTGCAGGTGGTCAGAAGGGACGTCGTTATATCCTTCCCCACAGCAAGGTGATAATTCACGAACCCCTTATCTCCGGCGGTATGGGCGGTTCGGCTACAACCATCAAAAAGACTGCGGAATCCATTTTGGAGACCAAAGCAATTACCAATGGCATTCTTGCAAAGCACACCGGTAAAACCGTAGAGGAAATCGATGAAGCGACTTCTTTCGATAACTTTATGAATGCGGATGAAGCCATTGCTTTTGGTCTTTGCGACGAAATTAAGTCTCTCTTTTAAAGAGGGACTTTTTCTTTTTTTAAAAATACCCCTTGACACACAATACTATGCGACGTATAGTATTATACAGAGAGAGGTATTAATTTGAAAAATTGCATTGATATGCCAATTTTTCAAAAGGCTATTTGTTTCCGGGCGAAAGCAAATAGCCCTTATGGCAGACGCAAATTGGATATTTGCGTCGCCTCTTCGCGATGAATCGCTCAGAAAAGAGGAATAATATGGATATTCAGATTAAAAGAGGACTTTTGGATGTCTGTGTTCTTGCGGCAATCAAAAATGAAGATTCTTACGGCTATCAGATTATCAAAGATATGAAGCCGTATATGGAGATATCGGAATCGACTTTGTACCCGATTCTTAGACGACTTGAGGCTGCAAATATGCTTACGGTCCGTTCGGCGGAGCATAACGGGCGACTTCGAAAGTATTATCATATTGAGCCGCTTGGCTTACAGCGTATTGAGGATTTCAAAGAAGAATGGAAAGAGATAATGTCCATTTACAGTTTTGTGGCAAGGGAGGAAAGCACAGATGAATAAAATCGAATTCTTAACGGTACTTCGTGAACGGTTGCAGGGATTGCCGGAAGAAGATATTAACAAATCCATAGATTTTTATTGTGAAATGATTGATGACAGGGTGGAAGACGGTATGAGTGAAGCGGAAGCCGTAGATGCCTTGGGCAACATCGAGGAAATCATCTCACAGATTTTATCGGAAGTATCTTTGCCGAAATTGGTAAAAGAAAAGGTAAAGCCGAAACGTGCATTGAAAGCGTGGGAGATTGTACTTCTGGTTCTGGGTGCACCGCTTTGGATACCATTACTGGCCGCAGTGATTTTAACTGTGTTGGCAGTTTATCTTTCTGTTTGGAGCGTGATTATATCCCTGTATGCAGTGGATTTATCTATAGCTGTGAGTGGGCTTGCGTGCATTGGAGTGGCAGTGGCACTTCTGTTTGACGGACAGTTCGTACCCGCCGGAGTAGTGTTCGGTACAGGGCTTGTATGTATGGGCCTTGCAATCTTGCTACTCTTTGCTTTTAACCTTGTGACAAAGGGAATTCTTTGGGTGAGCAAGAAAGTATTGCTTGGTATTAAGGG
The DNA here is from genome assembly GCA_017622505.1 of Lachnospiraceae bacterium. Lineage (GTDB taxonomy): Bacteria > Bacillota > Clostridia > Lachnospirales > Lachnospiraceae > UBA3766. The sequence goes on along the minus strand of JAGAQZ010000125.1, from coordinate 2,661 downwards.
ATTGTTTATAGGGAAATAAAACTGTTAGGAATAGGAAGACTTATATTTGAAACGGTTACTTTGTGAATTATAGTATAGGCGTAACTAAGCCTATTGGATTGAAAATAACTTTAAAATATGATATGAGGAGTATACGGAAATGAAGAAAGCAAAAAAGATTGCGATTATAGTGGCTGTATCCATGATAGCAGTAGGGTTTGTTTCTATCGTGGGAAGCCTGGCTTTTGTTCGGTTTGATGCGACAAAGTTAAATACAATGGAATGGGAAGATAAAACCTATGCGGTTGAAGAGCCTTTTACAAATATATCGGTTCTGGGCGGAGATGCGACAGTGGGTATTGTGCCTGCAACGGACGGTAAGTGTAAAGTGGTTTGCACGGAGAATGATGTCATTTACGATAAAGTTGCGGTTGTTGACAATACCTTGACCATCGAAAGAGTGGATGAAAGTGAGTGGTATCACAACATCGGTGTGCATTTTGGTGAGATTGAAATTACGGTATATCTTCCCGAACGTGAGTATGAGACACTTTTTATTGATAACAGCAGCGGAAGAATTGATGTGCAGGGCGATTTTACTTTTGCGGAGGCTGAGGTTTCAAACACCAGCGGTAAAACGAATTTTATGGCAGATGTGGAAGGTACCTTGAGAGTTGAGAATACCAGCGGCGGAATTTATGTGGGCGATAATAGCGTTGGTGACCTTTGGGTAAAAGGAACCAGCGGAATCATAGATGTGACTTCCGTGCATGCTACCGGAAATGTGGAAGTGAACGGAAGCAGTGGTGGCATCGGCGTTTCCAAAGTGGAGTGTGTAAACTTATCTGTGGAAAATTCCAGTGGTGTTATGCATCTGTCGGAAATCGTTGCGACCGGCGATGTTAATGTAAAAGGAACCAGTGGAGGTTTGCATCTTGATAAAGTAGAATGTGCAAATTTAACAGGAAGTAATTCCAGCGGAAGAATCGATTGTGCTGAGATAATTGCATCCGGCGATATCAACTTGGATAACAGCAGTGGCGGAATTGCGTTGGAAGCCTGCGATGCGACAAATTTAAAACTTGAAGCAACCAGCGGAAGCATCAGAGGAACCTTGCTTACAGAGAAGATTTTCCAAGCGAATGCAACCAGCGGAAGCGTGAAGGTGCCGGAGACAACAAGCGGTGGTGTGTGTGAAGTGACAACGACGAGCGGTAGTATTCAGATGAGTATTGTGGAGTAAAAGTACGAGGCGATTTCTGCTTTGTGGCAGGAATCGCCTGTTGTGGAGAAGTGTAAAATGAAGGCTGTTTTATATATTGTCTGGCAATGTACCTGGGGAATTCTGCAGACCTTGCTGGGATTTGTGCATTTCCTAATCTACATAAAAAGCAAGCATTATTTTTACCATGGTGCAATCGTGACGGAGTGGAATAATCGTTCCAGTGTATCTTTGGGACTGTTTGTTTTTGTGACGGCAGAGCCATACTTTTATGAGAAATTAAAAGAAGAGTATTCCATGAAAGAATTATCAAAACGTTTACTTGTGCATGAGTACGGGCACACGATCCAGTCGCTGCTTTTAGGACCGTTGTATTTGATTGTGATTGGAATACCGTCCACGTTGTGGGGATTCTTGCCGTACTATAACAAGAAACGGAAAGATGAGAGACTGTCGTATTTTAGTTGTTTTACGGAAAGTTGGGCGAATGCCTGTGGCGAGAATGTGACTGGTGAAACGTCCATGGAGCAGTTGGTGATTGATTAGGAAAGGCAAGAAAATTTGAAGTTTAGTGAGGTAGATTATGATTATTTTGATAGCAGGAGCTTCACATACAGGCAAAACAGCATTGTCACAGAAGCTGCTTGAAAAATATAAATATCCATATTTTTCAATAGACCATTTGAAGATGGGATTAATAAGAAGTGGCAATACGGAACTTACCCCAACAAGTGAAGATTCAGATTTAACAGCATACTTGTGGGCGATTGTTCGTGAAATGATTAAGACTGCAATAGAAAATAAGCAGAACTTGATTGTAGAAGGCTGTTATATTCCATTTGATTGGGCGAAAGATTTTGAAAAAGAGTATCTTGATAGTATCAGATATTATTGTCTTGTAATGAGTGAGGATTATATTAGAAATCATTTTGCAGATATAAAAAGCTATGCAAGTATAATCGAAAGTCGTTTGGATGATGATTATTGTACTTTGGAATCTGTAATAGAAGATAATAGGCAGGTCTTGGAACTCGCTATTGCACACGAAGTTAATTATATACTTATTGATGACGAGTACAAAATAGATATTGATTTAGAGAGATAAATTTGAAGTTAACAGCGTGATGTTTAACTGACGAGGAGGCTTTTAATTTGGAAAACGATATGCTGAAATTTAAGTGCAACGGAATAGATACACAAGGACAATTTCTTATTGAACATACAGGATATGGTCTGGATGTATCGCCGGAGTTTGTTGTTGAAAATCTTTCGCCAAGTGCAAAAACCATAGCAATTACTTTGGAAGATTTGAGCCATCCGATTAAAGATTTTACACATTGGATTGTTTGGAATATTCCGGCAACAAATAGCATAAGGGAAGATATTCCATCAGGAAAAAATATAGAAGCATATAAAAATGCAAAGCAGGGACTTGCTTATGGTTGGCATCGATATGCAGG
>JAGAQZ010000124.1 GCA_017622505.1 Lachnospiraceae bacterium | reverse complement strand
TCCGTGGGTACACCGATGCTCACTATGGGTCATCAGTGATGAAAAATCAAGACTTTTTGAGCAGTTGTTGCAATTCCCGCAACAACTGCTATTAGACTATTTCGTCCTAGAAATCCCCCGATTCACTCCAAGAAACTTATCTCTATACTCAATCGCCTTCTCCGGCTTCTTCCACCGTGCATACAGATTATTCAGATACCGATAGGTCGTCTTCATAGAGTCATTATCCGTACCTACAGCATTTCCAATAATACTCTCAGCGCCAAGCAGATTTATCTCTGATGCTTCTGGCTTTCCTTCCATCATATCAATAATGCCCCGACTCAGCTTACAGATACCATAATCCAGAGAGGTATCTGACAGGTGATCCAGCACCAATACTTCATATTGCTCCAGTACAATTTTGGCATTGTCCACATCCTTTGCCAGCAACAGCATATTGATAAGGTTCATCATCTGTTGCAAGGAATCATGAGATTCGGTTAGTCCCAAGTGTGCATATTCCATGCGGATATCAAAAGCAGTACGCAGTGCTTTGGCAGCCTCGTTTCCGCGCTTCATCAACAGATAAGTATTGGAAAGGTTGTTATACAGATTGGACAGTAGGTTGGCAGTCCGCATATCTGCATCCTTAGTATGAAACTTTTCCAAGATACTAATTGCCTTTTCGCGCTTCTTTACCGCATTTCCATAATCCTTTTTCAACAGAAAACATTCTGCCTTATAATCCAGTAGCAATGCCTTATCACAAGGAGACTCCAGCTTGTATTCGTCAATAACATAGCTGATTCTTTCAGTAAGCTTCGGCAGGTAATCTGATACCAGATATTTGTCCAGATAAGGGAACATATCCTGTAAGAACAGTAGGAAATAGGAACCATCATCCACAACAATACGCTCTGACACACTGATAAGAGAAGCTATGATATTTTCCGGTCTGCGAAGTTCCAAGCCGTGTGCCAGGCAGATAAGATGAAGGTTGTCCAACATGGTACGGCATACAGTTACTGTTGGTATGGTTTCAATAGCAATCACTTCTTGCAACAGCGGATGCAGGCTGATTTTCTTGTTATCTGTATCTTCGTTGATAAATCCGTACTTAATAAGGTGGTTCACATCTGTGAGGTTATCAAGATTCATCCAGTTCTTAAAGCTATTCTTTATTACACCGGCAACCGACAGCAGGGACAGATTGCGGAGAATGTCCAATTGCTGATTGGATAATTTGCCAAGTTGTAGGAGTTTACGTAAATGCTCTATCATCAGTCCGTCTGTAAAATCATTATCCTTATACAGTTCTACGTCTTCCCCAGAGGCAATATTCAGCCCACAGGTTTTCAATTCTGTCAGCAATTCTTCCGGCTCCATGCCACTGGCTGTTAGAGATAATGCAGACAGGCAAACCGTAAGAGTGTGGCAACCTACCGTCTGAATAATCTCCTTTACCACATCTTCAGAACTCTTTGCAGAAGGGCAATGCTTATAAAACAATTCTACAAGCTCAGTATCTGCGGACATTTCAGAAATCTTTATCGTCTCATATTGTGAAATATTGCAACGACTGGTAACCAGTATTTTGCAATTCAATTTTATAAATTCCTTGAAGAAAGCATCCTCTTTTGGCAGGACATTGAAGTTATCAATGATAATCAGACTATCAGGGTGGAGCTTTTTTAATATTCTCATATGCTTGTCAAAAAGCATTTCTTCGCTCATATCAGTGGTATCATCGCTAAACTCCATATGAGCAATACATTTCTTCAAATCACCATCATAAAACAGATGAATGATATTGGTGTATTTCTTTTCGTTCTTCTTGGCATAGGTCTTTGCCAATTCACTTTTACCCATACCCGCAGTTCCGGTGATAAATACGGGATTATGGTCCTGTAATGCCTTAGCAACAGCCTTTAGTTCCTCTTTTCGACCAATAAAATAGCGGTTCGCAGAGGGAAGTCTGTTACTCAGCAGAATATCTGACAAGCTAGGGGATAGCAGAGTATGCTTGCTGTCATGGTCATTTAAAATGGCATAGCAGATAAGGGCAGTGATAAGCTCTGAGTCATCGGTTATCCTTGCAAATTCATCGTTTTTTTCGATACCGATTACATCCACACTGTCTGCAACCAATTCCAAAAGCAATTCCCTTGTAGCAGGCACATTGATAAGGTTGGGAATGATATCATCCTGAATGTTATTTTGAATACCGTCAAATCCGGCATTGTCATAAAAGGACAATATCTCTTTTGGGATGGGACGGTCTCCGGTACACCATCTGCTGTAGGTGACATTTTTCTCAAAGTCATCTTTTTCAAATAAATCCATATTGCACAGGCAGTCATAGAAGATATCTTCAATCATTTGGTACTGTGCATAGGTTTTCTTTTTATTTTCTAATAACACTCCAATCACGTTGGAGAAGGTAATCCTGTTCTGCAATTTTTCACTTCCAATCTATTTTTGTCAACTTTTGGTCAAGTCTCCGTCAATGATAATCCCGGTCAGAATTTCGTATCATTAACCCATGAAAACGTAGCCGCCACGAGCCAGCAGGCAAATGGATGAGCTACATGAATATTATAACATACCACAAACAAATGTTCTATACGAACTTTATTAAATTTGAACCTTGAAAAACAATCCGGAAACGGATTCATGAGCTGTATCCTATGTCAACAGACCTTGCGAGGAGGCTTGAGTAATCAAGAGGAGCGTGGGAAGACACTTCCGTCAAGGGTGGGAAAGGAACTCGAGCAGGAGTAGCCCACAGGCAATAAGCTAAAGGTCAGCTGTAACGCTGACGGCATAGGATACGAATGGAAGCCAAAATGGTCTAACAACTTTTGTCAGAGGTTTTCTTGAATAAGCCAATTTCTTATAGAAAGTAGGTGATAACACAGAAATAGATGTGAGGAGGTGTAGCAGATGACGAAGGAAATGGAATTTGCAAAGTGTATGGCTTTGCTTCGTAAGGCGGTTCGTATGGAACTGATTACAGAAGCAGAGTATACCATAGCAAGAAACAAGCTGATGGACAGATTTCTTATTATTCGTGAGGATGATCCAAAGGCGGCGTAATTTTATGGGTGTGTAGAAATTATTTTACCGCACATTCGTTAACATTTGATTTTTTATTTATGATGTCAGCATACAAGGTGACTTACTTGTTGTTGGCATCATTTTCATTAGAACAGAATTAAAACAGGAGGATTTTATTATGCAGGAAGTACAAGTTTTAGAAGCAACAAGAACTGCTCCTAACAGCAGGGGCAGGGTAAGAAGTAACCCGATAACAGTGGAAAGGATTCGTGTGGCAGCCTATGTCAGAGTATCTACGGATGATGATGACCAGTTAGGCAGCTTTGAATCCCAGAAACTTTATTATGAAGAGAAGATTGGTGAGAATCCCGAATGGGTTAACGCCGGGGTTTTTGCTGATGAGGCGATTACCGGAACCAAGACCGACAAACGAACCGGATTTCAGGAAATGATTAACCGATGCTTAAATGGTGAGATTGATTTGATTCTGACCAAGTCTATATCCCGATTTGCCAGAAATACACTGGATACCTTGCAGTATTCCAGAATGCTTAAGGATAAAAATATCGGTATTATTTTTGAAAAAGAAAATATCAGCACCTTGGATATGCAGGGAGAGATGCTTTTGACAATCATGAGTTCCTTGGCACAGCAGGAGGTTGAGTCCTTATCCAAGAATGTTACCATGGGACTTAAAATGAAAATGAAGCGTGGTGAGTTGATTGGTTTCAACGGTTGTCTTGGTTATGATTATCACCCGGAGGACAAGAGCCTGACGGTCAATGAGTATGAGGCGGAGACGGTGCGAATGATTTATGATTTGTACCTTCAGGGGTATGGAACAACTACCATAGCTCATCGGCTGACGGAGCTTGGCAGAAAAAATAAGAAGGGTGAGATAAGCTGGCACACTCATGGCGTGATGGGAATTATCAAGAATGAAAAGTACAAGGGTGATGTTCTTCTTGGGAAAACCTTTACTACTGACCATATCAGTAAGCGTAGACTTGCTAATATGGGGGAGCAGGACCAGTTTTATATCAGAGACCATCACGAACCTATCGTTTCTAGAGAGGTGTGGGATGAGGCAGAGCGCATCCGCATGAAGCGTTCTAAGAATAAAATTATGGAGACCAGTGGAAACAGGGAGCGTTATACCCGACAATATGCTTTCAGTAGTATGTGTGAGTGTAGCTATTGTGGACATAAGCTTACCCGAAGGACAAGGCACAGCAGTTCCATTTACGAAAAGCCCGTGTGGCAGTGTATGAATGCCACCAAAAATGGAATTAAGAATTGTCCACACTGCAAAGCCATTGATGAGGCGATTTTGGAAGAAGCTTTTTTGGAAGCCTTCGGATTGCTGGCAGGGAATTTTGATGATGTGCTGGATATAGTCATGTCGAATGTGGAGGAGGCTTTGAACAATGCAGAGGATGTTCGTAAGAAGCAACAGCTTGATAAGGACATTTCTTCCTTGGAATCAAAAAAATCCCGAATGACAGATATGCTCATTGATGGTACAATAAATAAGGAAGTTTATGATGAAAAGGTACTTGAATTTACCCGTAAACTTCATACTCTTTCCGAGAGAAGACATCTTTTGGAGGAGTCAATTAACAAACAGAAAGATGTTGGCAAGCGAATGTCAGCACTTCGTGAGACACTAAGCAGTGAGCAGGTTCTGGACGAATTTGACCGTGTGGTGTTTGAGAGTATTATTGAGAAGGTTCTGGTTGGAGGCTTTAATGAGGAAGGAAATCCCGACCCATACAAGCTGACCTTTGTGTTAAAGGGAAACCAGTCGGGAACTGTTTCCAATGCCAAGGAACATTACAAAGCAACTCAGAAGGAATTGAAGAAAGGAAATAAGGTGTCTTAAGATGGAGAGAAAGCTGACAAAAGTTGTTGATGGAACCGAAATAATAGAGACTGGAAAAATGTGTTCATGCGGCACAGACGTGGCGAATGATTTGTGTTCATGGGAGTGTCCCGACACATGTGGAGACGGTAGCTCTATTGTCCAAACATTAGGGTACGGTTATTATTTTACCAAACTTAGAGCATAAGAAGAATTGATAAAGAAATGCTGAAAAGGAAAAGTAAATCACAGTAAATTTCGAATTTCTCGGCCAGGAGCCGATTGAAAATGTGATAACTTGCATGAATTACAAAATGGACAAAGTCGTATATTTCGGCTATGATGATGTAATCAAAGAGCAGAGAAAACATATGGAAGATTTTTTAAAGAAACATTGCGGCGTGGAAACGGTGTCGTTTTTTTCTATGTCTCGCCATGACTTGAAATCTGTTTTAAAAACCATACGCGCTGAGATTCAACGTGAACTGGACCGCAAAAACAGAATTTATTTCGATGTAACAGGCGGAGAGAGCCTTATACTGGTGGCGTTCGGCATGCTTTGCAAGGAATTCGATACGCCGATGCACAGCTACAATATCGAGAAGAATGAACTGATTGAATTAAACGATGGCAGCAGTGTCAAAATCAGCAAAGACGGCGTGGTGCGCAAAGTACAGCTGACGCTGGATTTGTTGATTGAAATGCGTGGCGGTAAAATCAATTATAACTTACATAAAGGCATTAAAACCAATGAGGATGCTGATTTTACCAAAGATGTGGAGAAGATTTATCAAGTGGCCCAAAAGAACTGGGATCTTTGGAACCCGTTTTCGGATTTTCTGCGGTCAAGCATGTATACGGTAAGTGAGAATATGACGGTAAGCAAGCCTACATCCGCAGTTATTCAAGATTTGTCCGAGGAGAATGCGAAGCTTCGTAAAATGGCGGACTTGAATGAAATGTTGGATGAGCTGGCTGCAATTGGTGTGCTTCTTGATGTGGAGCATTCGAGAGAGCGTTATGCTTTCCGTTATAAAAATCAAAAGATTAAGGACTGTCTCTGGGAGGGCGGAAGCATTCTTGAAATGCATACCTACCAGCAGGAGTCAAAGCAAAGTGATGAGTGTAGCGTAGGTGTGCATCTGGACTGGGACGGTGTGATTCATCCCCAGTGGGGCGTTGATGTGGTAAACGAAATTGATGTGCTCTCACTGAAAGGAAATATACCGACTTTTATCTCTTGTAAAAGCGGTAAAATGGGTTCGCAACAAGCCTTACACGCGCTGTATGAGTTGGATACGGTAACGCGAAGATTCGGCGGTAAATACGCGAAGAAGGCTTTAGTAACGGCCAACGGTCTGACCGGGGCGTATCAAGCACGCGCGGAAGAGATGGGGATTGAAGTGAGATAAGCGGAAAGAGATTAGCAGGAAAGCATAAGAGTATAGTTTGGCGAGGTAATTCAAGTAACCCCTAAACTTAGAAAGAAATATTTGGAGGAATAATATGTCACGAATTAATTTTGGCCCTAAGCCTTTTATCTATCCAATGCCGGTTCTGATTATAGGAACCTATGACGAGAACGGTGTACCCAATGCAATGAATGCGGCCTGGGGAACCATTACGGATATGAATGAAATTACGATTAGTATGTCACCGCATAAAACCACTGAGAATTTTCTGAAGACAGGTGCTTTTACGGTGAGCATTGCTACGGAGAATACGGTTGTGCCCTGCGATTATGTGGGGGTGGAATCTGCAAGCAAGGTGCCTGACAAATTTGCCAAGGCAGGATTTCATGCCACCAGGAGCGAGTATGTAAATGCGCCTTTGATTGATGAGCTTCCCATGGCGTTAGAATGTAAAGTGAAGAGCTATGAAGACGAAATTCTCGTGGGAGAAATCGTAAATGTATGTGCCGACGAGAGTATTTTAACCGATGGAAAGATTGACCCGAAGAAGTTAAAGCCGATTGCGTATGACCCGGTGAATCATACCTATGTAGGTTTTGGCAATGTTGTGGGTAAGGCATTTGCGGACGGATTGAAGTTGAAGTAAACGAATAAAGGAGTTTTGAATTACAGCAAAAATACAAAAGCCTTCCGCGCTATATAGCGGAAGGCTTTTTGCTATAGTTTTACTTCAATAAATTTTTCAAAATTCCGCCGACTAAATCTGCAGCACCGTTATCAGAAGCGGCTTTCTTCTTGGTTGAAGTTTTGGCAGAAGCAGCTTTCTTCTTAGTAGTCGAAGTTGATTTCTTGGCAGTAGATTTCTTCGCAGTACTTGAAGATGACTTCTTAGTTGTGCTGCTTGTAGACTTCTTTGCGGTACTCTTCTTCGCTGTACTACCGGAAGAAGTTTTCTTTGCTGTGGTCTTCTTGGTAGAAGAAGCTTTCTTGGTAGACGCTTTCTTGCCACTCTTTTTATCGTTGCTTGTCAAAAGGTTGGTTACAAGGCTGCTGACATCAACATTTTCCAATAATAAGCCAACCAAATCACCAACGGCTTCTTTCTTTTCTTCCTCTTCGGTCTGCTGGCCCAAAAGGCTTAAAAGCAGGGGTGAAGCAGTAGAAAGAATCTCAAGAACAGTCGCAGTATCTAAACCTGATTCTTCAGCGATTTCATTTACTTTATCTTCTTCCTTGGAACCTAAAAGGTGGCCGAGAATTTTAGCACCGTCTTCCATATCAACCTTGCCTAAAAAACCGGACAAATCGCTGGTATCATCTTTGGCATGGTCTGAAAGTGCTGATGCAAAACCTTTGCTGGTTTTCTTGCCTTTGGCCTGGTCGTTGGCACCGTCCAATAAAGCGGGAAGAGCCTTTGCCAATACTTTGGAAACATCTGAACCGGAAGAGCCGGTACGTTCACTGACGCCGTCAACGCTGTCGGAACTGAGTAAAGTTTCTGCAAGTTTCATTAAATCCATATTTGTAACTCTCCTCTTATGAAAAATAGTTTTTTGCCGATAAAATAATTATCGGTCAATTGGTTTTATAAGTCAAGGTAAACGACAAAATTCGTCTGATGCCTTGTTTTATACGCCGATTGTAAGTATAATAAAAGATGTTGTTGTAAACACATTTTAGGAGGAATTAAAAATGGCAGAACCAAAGAAAAAGAAAATCGTGGACGCTGACAGTGGTAAAGAAGTAAAAGCAGGTTCACGTAAGAAAAAAGCAGCAGCTCCCGTAGGAAATGCAACCGGTTTCCGCGTTGGTGCGATTGCATTGTGGGTAGTAGCGCTTGCTTTTGAAGTATTGGCTTATTTAGTATTGATTGGCAAGATAAACTTAAACTTTATGCCCACTTTGTGGCAGATGATTGCCTTCCTTGTTTTAGACTTAATCTGCGTCATCGTAGGTTCACAGTTCTGGAAGAAGGCCAACCACATTAAGCCCGCAAGCGAGAAGAATAAAACATTATTCTGGTTGTGGAACAATATGGGTCTTATCGTAGCAGTAGTATGTTTCTTCCCTTTCGTTATTCTTGCATTAACCAACAAAGAAGCTGACAAGAAGACCAAGGTTATCGCTGCTGTTGTAGCAGTAATTGCAATGTTAATCGGTGGCGCATGCAGTATTGATTACAACCCTGTTTCTGCAGAAGAACAGCAGGCAGCTATGGAAGCAATCAGCGACGACGTATACTGGAGTCCTTTCGGTAAGGTATATCACACACATGATGATTGCTCATCTTTGAACCAGAGTGATACTTTAACAGTTGGTAGTGTAGAACAGGCAATTGCGGCAAATCGTACACGTTTATGTTCATTCTGC
>JAGAQZ010000123.1 GCA_017622505.1 Lachnospiraceae bacterium | reverse complement strand
TAAGAATGTTAAAATTCATCAAAAAGACATTGATTTTTGTATGTTTTATGAGTATGATAATTATGTGTGTCCTGAATGGGAGGAGTTTCGGATTCCCACGGTGGCAACCTATCAAACCATTAACTCTACTTTGGCGGTAAAGGCATCCAAGTTGCTTTTACAGAAGCAGTGGAAGTTGGACCTTGTCAAAGGCGTGCTTTCAAAGACGTTTTGGGAAGGCAGGATGGAAGAGGTAATGCCCGGATTTTATGTGGACGGGGCGCACAATGAAGACGGCGTGGAAGCGTTTTTGGACGGGCTTGCGGCGGCTTCGGTGAAAGAGGCGACTCTTTTATTCGGTGTAAATGGTGATAAGGACTACGAGCCGATGATTAAGCGTATGGCAAAGAGCGGTCATTTTGCAAGAATTGTGATTACGAAACTTGCCGGTGACAGAAGTGCCCTGCCGGAAGCAATCGCAGAGCAATTTGCCAAGTACACCGATTTGGATTTGATATTAACTTACAGTGTAAAAGATGCAGTGCAGAAATGCCGCGACTTGACAAGTGGTGGTACAATATACGCAGTGGGTTCGTTATATCTCGTAGGCGAGATTAAGGGACTTCTCAGGGAGGAATTGTTGTGATCGATTTTGAAGAAGAATTAAAGAAATTTCATCCGTGCCTTGAAATTGGTGATACAGAAGACGCCATCAAGAATCACGATTTATCAGATATGGTAGATATTATTGTAGGAGTTGTAAAAGAATCCGCAAAAGATGAATAGAGGATAAGAAGTCATGAAGTGCTATAATTGTGGCTGTGCATTATCCGAGAAAGACTTTTGTACCGGATGTGGCGCGGACGTAGTACAATACAAGAAAGTAATGTATTTGTCCAACCAGTATTACAACGAAGGTCTGGAGAAGGCACAGGTTAGAGATTTAAGCGGTGCTGTTGCATGTTTGAAACAGAGCTTGAAATTGAATAAAAATCATACAAATGCAAGAAACTTACTCGGTCTTGTTTATTTTGAGATGGGTGAAGCGGTAGCGGCCCTGACAGAATGGGTTATCAGCAAGAGCTATCAGAGTGAGAAAAATATTGCAGATGATTATATTACAAAAGTACAATCAAATCCTTCCGGTTTGGAGGATATGAATGTCAGTGTTAAGAAATACAACCAGGCGTTGTCCTACTGTCAGCAGGACAGTCTGGATATGGCGACCATTCAGTTGCGTAAGGTGGTTTTAACCAATCCGAAACTGATTCCCGCACGCCAGTTACTTGCACTTCTTTATATCAGAAGTGAAGAATGGACTAAGGCAAAGAAGGAATTGGATGCCTGCAAACGTATTGACAACGGTAATGTTTTGACCAATCGTTATCTCAAAGAAGTCGACAGTATGTTAGGCTTTGAAGAAAGTAAAAATGCCGGCAAGCGTAAAACCCAGGAAACTGCAATTTGGACAAAGAGCGGTAACGATATTGTAATCCAGCCCAATAATCCCAGAGATGCAGGGGCTTGGAATGTATTTTTGAATATTTTAATCGGTCTGGTAATCGGTTTGGCAATCGGCTGGTTCTTATTGGCACCCATTCGCGTGAACAGCGAGCGTGCCGGTATGGATGATGAATTGACAAGCCTTCGCGAGCAGTTAAATGTGAAGACGACGGCAGTGGACGAGCTTACACAGCAGATTTCATTGCTTACGACTGATAAAGAAGTCCTTGAGAATAAGCTGGAAGATTACGAAAGCAGTACCGGACTTATTGCGGCACATACAAGCTTAATGCAGGCACAGATTGAATATAACAAGGGTTCGGCAGCAGATAAGATGAAGATTGCGGAATACCTGGATCAGGTTGATTTGGACTTTATCGAAAATGTTGCATCGGAAGAGTATATTACTTTGTATGAAGGTCTGAAGCAGGCGGTAGGTTCTTCGGTAGCCACAAGTTTTTATGACAGCGGTTATGAGGCATATCGTAACCAGGATTATGAAACTGCCATCGAAAGACTTAATAAGGCCGTAGATTACGACCCGAACAATGCAGAAGCATTATATGCCCTTGCAAACGCATATCGCGAAAATAAGGACTACGTACAGGCGAGAAAAATCTATGTACAGGTAATCGAACTTTTCCCTGAAACAGAGAAGGCAATTAAGGCCCAGGGATACATTGCAGAAATTGATGCAATGGGTTCATAAAATACGTAAGACAAGTGAATAAAACACGAAGGAAGAACATGAAACTGAAACGGGTTTCGTGTTCTTTTTTATTTTGCATAACGAAAGGAGAGGCAAGATGGAAGAAAGGAAAATGATAGAGGGTACATTCGCTGTTTTGGACCGTCATTTAATGGTTAAAATGCCAAGAGAATTAGACCATCACAATGCAGGGAGAATCAGGGAGCGTGCGGACTATTTTCTGCTGATGGATAACGTGGACAGTATTGTGTTTGACTTTGAGGATACGGTTTTTATGGACAGTTCGGGAATCGGTGTCATTATGGGGCGTTATAAAAAAGTCTCCTGCTTTGGAGGCAAGGTATACGCCATACATACCAACGAACGTATCAAAAAAATTATTAAAATGTCCGGATTACAAAACATTGTTGAAATTATGAGCTGATGGAGGAAAAGAGAGTGTGTAATTCCAATTTAAAAGAAACAAATGAAATGGAACTTTTATTTGATGCAAGTTCTGAAAATGAGGGCTTTTCAAGAGTAGCGGTGGCGGCTTTTATGACGGGGCTGAATCCTACGCTGGAAGAAGTGTCGGATGTAAAAACGGCGGTATCGGAGGCGGTTACGAATGCCATTATTCACGGTTACGGTTTTGTGAAGCAGGAAGAAGAGGTTAAAAATAAAATCAGATTGCATTGCAGCACACAGGGAAAGAATATCCGTATATCTGTTGAGGACAAGGGTGTGGGCATAGAAGACGTACATAAGGCCATGGAGCCCCTTTTTACCACGAAACCGGAGTTGGAGCGTTCGGGTATGGGTTTTGCTTTTATGGAGGCTTTTATGGACGAGGTGCAGGTCTATAGCGTGGTAGGCGAAGGTACCCGCGTTGTAATGGAAAAGACCCTTGGAAAGGATTGCGAATAATGTCTGAAACAAGAGATTTGCTTGCGAAGACAAAAGAGGGAGATTTAGAGGCGAGAAATACATTAATTGAAGATAATTTGCGCTTGGTACATCACGTGGTGAAACGGTTCGTGGGTCGCGGCGTGGAACTGCAGGATTTGTTCCAAATCGGCACCATTGGTCTTATTAAGGCAGTGGATCATTTTGATTTGGACAGGGAGGTACAATTCTCAACCTATGCAGTGCCAATGATTATGGGGGAAATTAAGCGTTTTCTGCGGGACGACGGAATGGTAAAAGTAAGCAGGAGCCTTAAGGAGAATGCTTATCGAATTCGGCGGGAGCAGGAGATTTTTTGCAAGGAGTACGGGCGGGAACCCTTGGTGTCAGAGCTTGCAGGAAGACTTGCGTTAACGCCCCAGGAAATCGTGGAAGCGCTGGATGCCTGTACGGAAGTAGAATCCCTGCAGAAAGAGATTTATCACAGCGATGGCAGCAGTATGGTATTGGAGGACTTGGTGCCGGATACGCGGAATGAAAAAGAAGAACTTCTGAATCATATGGTATTGGACCAGTTGCTGGTAGAATTGGACGAAAGCGAGCGGGAAATCATTCTTCTCAGGTATATGGAAAATATGACACAAACGGAGGTCGCAATGCGCTTGGGAACCAGCCAGGTGCAGATTTCCAGGTATGAAAAAAAGATTTTAAAGAAGATGCGGGAGAGATATTTGGAAGGTAAAAACAGGCAGGGATGCAACTAAAAATAGTTGCACAATCGACAGGGTTATAGTATATTTTATGTATAGGGAGGCAAAGATAGGAGTGAGTCAAAAAGATAAACTAATTGCGAAGGGATGGTTTGATATGAGCAATTTATTGGCATACAAGAATTATAACGGGACAGTTGAATATTCGAAAGAAGATGCTTGTTTATACGGAAAAGTTGTCGGGATCAAATCATTATTATCATATGAGGGGAATTCGGTGCAGGAACTTGAGGCGGATTTTCAAAAAGCAATTGATGAATATTTGGAAGACTGTAAAGAAAGAAATATTGAACCGGAACAGCCGTATAAGGGTTCTTTTAATGTAAGGATTAATCCGGATTTGCATAGAAGTATCGCGATTTATGCAATGGAAAACGGTAAAAGTTTAAATGCCGCAGTAGAAGAAGCATTAAGACAATATGTAAGTTAAATTCTTAAATCGTAAAAGTGTTTTATGGATATTTAGAGTATTGCCTAAAAAAAATAAAACTTTCTATTGACATAAGGGCCTATTCTGTCATATAATAGCAATCGTCGGTGACGCAAAGTTACGTGTGTTCGTAGCTCAGCTGGATAGAGCAACGGCCTTCTAAGCCGTGGGTCGGGGGTTCGAATCCCTTCGAGCACATTTTGTGTGAGAAGTCACACAGGATAAAGGCGAAGAAGCCCTAGCATAATTAACATGGTGGGTATGGCGCAGTCGGCTAGCGCGCCAGATTGTGGCTCTGGAGGCCGAGGGTTCGAGTCCCTTTACCCACCCTTTACTGGGCTATCGTCAAGCGGTAAGACACAAGATTTTGATTCTTGCATGCGCTGGT
>JAGAQZ010000016.1 GCA_017622505.1 Lachnospiraceae bacterium | reverse complement strand
ATTTGGGTTGCAAAAGTCGCGTTTCGTTTACAAAAGTGGCATTTCGAGTACAAAAACTGCGTTTCGCTTACAAATATTAAGTTTTCAATTTACAAAACTGCGTTTTGAATTACAAAGTTGCATCTCGTCTTGCAATTCAGCATATAATGGAATTCTTCAGTTTGTAAAAAAACTAAAAGTCAAATTTATAAAATAAAATGTAAAATATACTTGACAAAAAGTAAGACGGGTGATACTTTGTAATCACAGAAGACGACTTTGGGGACGAAAGATATTTCTGAAATGGAATGATAAGTGCTTTAGATGAGAGGAGAATAAAAGAATGAAAAAGAAAATTACCATTTGGGTATGCAGTATTTTATGTTTTGTTTTGATTGCGTTGTGTGCGTCTATGATTATTACGGATACTCCGGCAACGGAGATTGAATTTACAGGAACTGTAACTGTGACAGATGGTGTGCCTACTCCTGCAGGGGAAAGCATACAATTTGTTGTGGAAGAAGATGGCGAATATGTATGGGTCTATGAATGGATGGGACAGCCCGGAATGGTTACCGGTATGAGTGTGGCGTCGGCAGACGGTGTAGACGTGTTTGCATGTACCGCTGAAGGGTGTTATGCAGAGTCTGTACCGATGGAATTGGAAGCCGGAATGTATGAAATTGAAGTTGCTTATCTTACAAGTGCCGAAACAATGAACGAATTTCTTGCAGAACACGGTATTGACGAAGTGGGCGATGATTTCTATGAGTATAAAGCAAATGGTACTTGGACTACAGAGTATAGTATAGGTTTGGAAGACGCTTCCGGTATGGGAATCGGTTTTAAGGTGGTGTTTGTGATTGGTTTGGCAGTTGGACTTCTTGTAGTTGCAATTTGTGTTGCGGCTACCAAGAAAGGTGACGACATAAAGAACCAGTTTGATGAGCGTCAGGAACTGGTAAGAGGCAAAGGTTTTAAATACGGATTTTTTACCATGATGATTTCAAATGCAGCATTGTTAGTGTTGAAGATTCTTGAAATCCCCTTGTTCAGTAACATGGAAGTGGCAATGACCGCAAGTATTGTAACCGGTGTCAGTGTGTTTGCAAGTTACTGCATCTGGAATGACGGATACTTTGCGTTGAATGAGAATCGTAAAAGTTTATTAGTAATGTTTGGATTTATTGGTTTGTTAAATCTTGTAATTGGTATCGGAAATATATTTGCCGGAGTTGTGATTGAAAATGGGGCATTTACTTTCCGCAGTACAAATTTATTCTGTTCCATAATGTTTATTGTTGTATTTATTATGTTGCTTCTTAAGCAGATTAAAGACAGAAAGGAAGAGTAGCATGAAGAATTTAAGACTGAAATCCGCCCGTGCAGCTCTTGATATGTCGCAGCAGGATTTGGCGGATAAAGTGGGTGTTTCAAGGCAGACCATCAATGCCATTGAAAAAGGGGATTATAACCCCACCATTAACTTATGCCTGGCGATCTGTAAGACGCTGGGAAAAACCTTGGACGAATTATTCTGGGAAGAGTAGTATAATATTTTATATAAGATTAGTTTTAGAATAGTGAAGGAGGATACTATGGGTAAATCAACAGACAGATTTGTGGTAAAACAAAAAGAAGGAGCGCAGCTGACGGATTCGGGATTGATGCAGGTAATCGTAGATAAAGAAACCGGCGTAAATTATCTTTGGGTAAAAAGCGGTTATGCGGGAGGCTTGACTGTGTTGGTGGATGCAGAAGGTAAGCCAATCATATCAGAAACAGAGAAGTAATATGAAGATTAAGCTTTGTGAGTGAAAAGAGAACAAGTTTCGGCTTGTTCTTTTTTTATAGATAAAAATGTAGTATAGTAATCTATAATAAATATATACAAAAAGGTATTTTTAAGGTGGCGCATTTTTATGAAAGATAAAAAAGAACAAAAAAGTTTCATCTACACAAAAACGGGAGTAATTGTTCTAACAATCATTACCGCAATATTAATTGCCGGGGCGGTTGTGGCAATGGATTTCGGTTTTGGATTCGGTTGGTTTTTCTAGATAAAACAGATGAAGGCAGAGAGGCACTTTAGTGAGTGAAACAAAGATGAAATATGATTGGGACGATGCGAAGTCCTGTTATGAAGCGGGGATGTTTTATTTTACGAATGAAGAACGTAACCGCGATAAAATTAATAAGGGCATTAACCTGTTAAAGCAGGCCTGTAAGCTTGGTTCGCCGGAGGCGTCTTTTATGATTGGAAAGCTTGTGTGTGAGGCCATTCTTTCAGGTATGCGTGACTGGGCCGGTGAGTATACGGTGTTTGGCGGACAGCAGTTGACTGTGGTTGTGGATTTGGAAGAAAATACGAAGTTATTTGATGTTTTGGATGTTTTCATTATGGATGAAGGCACGAAACAATTGATGCGACAGGTCGCAGAGAGAGTCGACGTGTTAAGCGGTGGAAATGCAAGTAAGAATGTAAACGCGATGATAAAGTCCAACCGTTCTTTTGCAGCGATGAATAAGGAATGGAAGGTCAAAGGAAAGAAGACTATTTTTATCCGTTGCAAAGAGAATGAAGCAGAGAATTACGAATATATACGTGGAGTTGCAAGGCACGAATTCGGCCATATATTGGGATTGGGCGATTTGCATTATGAGAAGGCCAAAGGATTTGATGGTGTAGAGAAGGGGACCTATGACGAACTTGCCCCCTACCATATCACGGATAAAATCTATCATCTGGCGATGTGCGATAACCATGGCACCATCAGCAACAGTGATATTGAAATGATTGTGTTGGCGTTTAGTGAGAATACGGTGCAAAACTATCAGCCTACTTCATGGAATTATGAGGTATCGGAGGCGCTTGGCAAGGGGAATTAGAAGGTGTGGTTTTAATCTGTGAGAAAGTAATTTGGTGCTAATATGTAAAGGAAGATGCTTGAATGAGTTTATCAAAAAATCAAAAATACAGACTAAAATTTCATCTGATGCCGCCTAAGGGCTGGATGAACGACCCCAACGGCTTGTGCTTTTATAAGGAGGTGTATCACGTGTTTTTCCAGTATGCGCCTTCCGGGCCTTGTGCGTATGAACGCTACTGGGGACATTATACTTCGCCGGATTTAGTGCATTGGAAGTATGAGGGCATTGCCATTCGAAGTGACTGTGCCTGGGACCTAAACGGTGCGTTCTCGGGTTGTGCTTTTACGGACGATGGTATGCTGGAACTCTTTTATACGGGCAACGTGGAAGAAGAGGGGGATTACGATTATATTAACGCAGGGCGCGGTGCCAATGTGATTTATGTGCATAGCGAAGACGGCGTGCATTTCAGTGAGAAGAAATTGCTATTAAGCAATAAGGATTATCCTGCGGATTATACCTGTCACGTAAGGGACCCGAAGGTGTGGAAGGAAGGCGATACCTACCATATGGTATTGGGTGGCCGTAAAAAAGATGACAAGGGTGCAATTCTTCATTATGTTTCTAAGGATAAAATGCAGTGGGAGTTCAAAGAAGAAATTAGTGCGGAGGAAGACTTTGGCTTTATGTGGGAGTGCCCGGATTTCTTTGCGCTAGACGGGCAGCAGGTGCTTATGTGTTGTCCCCAGGGTGTGGCAAGGGAAGAGTACCGTTATCAGAATCCGCACCAGGCAGGGTATTGGTTGTTTTCGGCTGCAGAATGTGAAAAGGGTGTGAAACAACAGAATGAAAATGTACAGCCCATTGAAACTTCGCGTTTCAAAGAATTGGACAAGGGTTTCGATTTCTATGCACCGCAGACCTTTTTTGCGTCTGACGGCAGACGCATTCTGTACGGTTGGGGTGGTGTTTCCGAAATGGATAAAGAGTATTGCAACACGCCCATTATCGAAGAAGGCTGGCAACATTCGTTAACAGTGCCAAGAGAGTTGAGAGTCGTAAATGGCACCATCAGACAATGGCCGGTAAAAGAGTTGGAAGCATTACATTATGATGTCGTAGGATTGACAGATGGCGTGACCACGGTGGAGGCGGACGCATTTGATTTGGAGATATCATTTGCAACGAACACAACTGGTGAAGATATAGCGAAAAAAGAGACGGATAAGATATTGTGTACAGAACATTATTGTGCGGAAAAAAAAGAAATACAATTATCAGAGGATATTTCAGTTTGTTGGCAGGGTGGCGTTTTCATTTTACAATTCCTAAACGACAGCGGCTGCGGACGAAGGGTGCGTAAGGCCAAGATAGATGAACTTCGCAATATACGAATTTTAAAAGATGTCTCAATGCTTGAAATATATATCAATGACGGAGAGTATGTATTTACCACAAGATATTATCCGAAGGTTGTGACACAAACAGTACTGAATATAAAAGGATGTGACCGCGCAACTCTTTGGAAAATGAAAGCTATGGAGGTGGATTTGTCAAATGGAGAATAAGGTTCAGAATAAGAAACTGATTGCAATCGGCGAGGCCTTGATAGATTTCATTCCGGAGAGTGCCGGCAGTGCAATTAAGGATGTGAATGCCTTTTTGCCGGCGGTGGGCGGTGCCCCGGCCAATGTGTGCGGCGCTTTTACCAGATTGGGCGGAAAGAGCGAGATGATTACCCAGTTGGGAATGGATGGTTTCGGCGATAAAATTCTGGATGCTTTTAAAGAGGCGGGGATTGGCAGCAGTTACGTGAAAAGAACGGATACTGCCAACACATCATTGGCATTTGTGGCGTTAAAAGAAGACGGAAACCGAGAGTTTTCATTTTACAGGAATCCCGGTGCGGATATGCTGTTTCGGGCAGAAGATGTACAGAAGGAATGGTTTGAAGAGGCGTACGCCTTGCATTTCTGTTCGGTATCCTTGGGCGATTTCCCGATGAAGGAGGCGCATTGTATCGCAATTCAATATGCATTGGAGAACGACGCAATTATAAGTTTCGATCCGAATTTACGCCCAGCATTGTGGAAAGATAGTGCGGAGATGATTGCAACCGTAAAAGAGTTCATTCCTTTGGCGGACATTGTAAAAATCTCTGACGAGGAATTAGAGGCTATTACAGGGGAAACAAGCATTGAGGCAGCGTTGGAAAACCTATTTACGGACCGCGTAAAATTAGTGATTTATACGGAAGGTTCTGCGGGAGCACGGGCTTTTACCAAGAAAGCAAGTGCAGTAGTGGAATGTAGGAAAGTAAAGGCTGTGGATACTACAGGCGCAGGAGACGGTTTTATTGGTGCATTTCTTTGGTGTCTGCATAGAGATGGCGTGACTACGGAAACAATTGAAGAATTAAGCGAGGATAAATTAGAAGAGTATTTGAAATTTGCCAATGCATTCTGTGGTATCAGCGTGCAGAAGAAGGGGGCTATCCCTTCGTATCCGACATTGGAGGAGTTGGATATTATATGCCGGTAAGCAACACCGTGGAATATACGATTGAATAAGGTGGGGAGTTTTTATGAAGAAAAAGACAAAGGTATTTCTAGGTATTGTAGCGGTTGTGTTAGTGGCGGCAGTTCTTTATTTTACTGTTTTGCATCCGCGTGTGAAAGTAGGTATTCAGGTTTTAAGAATATATAGCGACTGGGGATTTACGGATATCGGTGATCACTGTCAGCCGTTTACAGCTTATGATGTGACGGACGACAGTCTGGTGACAAAAGATTGTGGTCCGTATTATATCGGGGTTCCGGAAGATATGTTGGAGATAGATGAACACGAGGACCTACCGGATATAAAGTATGTCGGCAGAGGAGAACAGGGGGAGCAACGAACGGTGTTCTCGGTTAATATTGGTTATGATGAATCGGAGAGAGTGATTTTGAATGAAGAAGTGGCAGAAGATGCGGTACTATATTCGAAACTTT
>JAGAQZ010000122.1 GCA_017622505.1 Lachnospiraceae bacterium | reverse complement strand
TCACTGTAAAGAACCATACCACCACGTCTTGTACCAAGATGTGAATGATAATCGATTCCGAAAAACAAATCGAAGATGCAACTTTCTTTTGAAGCTACGCCAAAAAATCCGCCCATTGCTTTTTCTCCTTCTTTCGCCATTTAAACATACCTTTATGAAGTATACTTTTTTGCCCCCTTGATGTCAAGACAAAATCGAGGCTTTTTTTGATAAAAAAGGTGACAGAGTCGTCGTTTTGACAACCCTGTCACTGAAATTACTTACTGCGCTAATAAAAGCATAATCTTATTTGTACGGTTTACAAACTTGGTCATACTATCTGCATCCAAAGGTGCGTGCTGAATCATAGCTAAATCGTATAACTGTTCACAAATTAAGGAAACATTTTCACCTTCCTGATTCTCCAGTACGTACTGAACCAGCTTGTTATTGGCATTTAATACCAAAGTCTGACCTTCTTTACCAAACATACCCATATCCATACCGGAAGCCGCATACATCTTCATCATATCCTGCATACGACGGCTTTCTTCGGAGAGTGTAATCATAGAAGAAACATCCTTATTTTTTAACTTTTCAAGCTTGATTGCTACATTATCCTGCTTGGTCACTTTCTTGAAAAGTTTAGAAAGCTCCTCTTCCTTTGCCTTCAACTCTTCTGCAGCTTTGGCGGAAGTTTTCGCTTTGAACGCATCGGTCAAATCCGCATCGATTCTCTGGAATTTAATTCCTTCGTTCTTTGCTTCCAACTGGGAGATAAAAGGCTGGTCAATGTGATGTGTTAAAACAACCGCATCCATCTTAGCTTTGCGGAACATATTTACATATTGACTCTGCTGGACCATATCAGTCACATAGTAGATTACCTTTTCTGCCTTTTCATCTTCGGCAGTATCTGCACCGTCTTCTACTACCTCAGCCTCAACCTTCTCACCATTTTCATCGGTAGCGTTCTCTTCTTCCACATCAATGGGTTTTATCTCAAGACATTCAGGCAAGGTCATATAAATATCGTCTAAATTCTTAAAAAGAATATAGTCTGTCATCTTCTCACAGAACTTATCATCTTTTAAGCAACCAAATTTGATAAAAGGACTGATATCATCCCAGTACTTTTTATATTCTTCCTTCTGGGTCTTGCACATACCGGAAAGCTTATCCGCAACCTTCTTTGTGATATAATCCGAGATTTTCTTAACAAAACCATCATTCTGTAATGCACTTCTTGACACATTCAAAGGTAAATCGGGACAGTCAATCACACCTTTTAAGAGTAAAAGGAATTCCGGAATTACTTCCTTGATATTATCTGCAATAAATACCTGATTATTATATAACTTAATGGTTCCTTCGATTGACTCATACTCCGTGTTAATCTTAGGGAAATAGAGAATACCCTTTAAATTGAAAGGATAGTCCATATTTAAATGAATCCAGAACAAAGGCTCCTTATAATCGTTAAATACCTTACGGTAAAATGCCAAATAGTCTTCTTTCTCGCATTCGGAAGGATTCTTTGTCCACAAAGGTGTGGTATCATTTAATAATTCAGGACGCTTATTGATTTTTAACTTCGTCTCTTCATCGTCCTTTTCAGGTGCAATTGTTTCCACAATGGTATCTGTAGGAAGAAATTCATCTGCCTTAATTGTCTGAGTTTCGGTAGAATTTGCCTTACTCAGATAAATTTCTGTCGGCATAAAAGAACAATACTTCTTAATGATTTCTCTTGCGCGATATTCATTACAGAATTCATAGCAATCTTCATTCAAATAAAGGGTAATGGTAGTTCCTACGCCTTCTTTGTTGCCGTCTTCCATACTGAATTCGGTACCGCCGTCGCATTCCCAATGAACTGCTTTCGCGCCGTCCTTGTAGGACAATGTATCGATAGTTACCTTATCCGCAACCATAAATGCAGAATAAAATCCAAGACCGAAATGACCGATAATCTGATCATCATTGGTTTTATCCTTATATTTCTCAATAAAATCTGTCGCACCGGAAAATGCAATCTGATTGATGTATTCTTCCACTTCCGCGTCCGTCATACCGAGACCATTGTCTGTAAATGCCAAAGTCTTCGCTTCCGGATTCACAACTACACTAATCTTCGCCTTATAATCATCTTCCAGGGTATATTCGCCCATCATATCCAGTTTCTTCAACTTGGTGATTGCGTCACATCCGTTGGAAATCAACTCTCTCATAAAAATATCATGGTCTGAATATAACCACTTCTTAATAATCGGGAAAATATTTTCGCTGTTAATTGACAAACTGCCTGTTCTTGCTGCCATTGTATTTTATTTCCTTTCCATTCATTCTTGTTTCGTTCTTTTGTATTATCTTATCTTTGTGCACATGATAAAATTTCTCATCGAATATCATTGTAATCCCCACGCACAAAAAAGTCAATACAAAATTAGCACTCATCTCGAAAGAGTGCTAATAATTAACTTGAATACAATTTTAAATCAAAAAAGGTAACCGCATTTAAGCGGTTACCCTCTCGTTTCCTGCTTCGAAAAACTCGCAAATGCGATATTTTCCGTCGCAGTCAACGACTACGGCTACCGATTCGAAACCGGTGCGAAATGCCAGGTGACAATCACCATTCTCAAAAGAAATGGTGACTTCGCAGTTCAAATCCGCAAGAACAGGGAGTGAATCCTTCAGGATCTTTTCGATCCGAAGAATCGCCTGTTCTTCCAGACTTTCCTGCTTTTTCACAGGCAAATCCTTGTAGTAAAGGAAGAGCTTTCGCTCCAACACTTTCGTGTTGCATACACTCTTATGGAAATAACTTCCCATAATCATGTAGAGCGCGTAAGCGGTCTGCAGCTGTTGGTTGTTGGTTTTCTTTGAAACATTGTACATACGTGTACCTCCATTGAAAAAATATTTGGTTGTCAAATAACAAGTCTTTTTTGACACAACAAAAAAGACATACAATTGGATAGACTACGGGCGTAGCTCCAATTCTATGTCCTCATTTTTATTATTTTTTCAATGTATGGATAGTATATATCCCGCACCGCCAAAAAGCAAGTGCAAATTTAAATTTTTCCGCGAATACTATACTATATCGGTGGTCGCGTCAAATACTTTATACCTATTTTTTATTTTTTAATTTTTTTGAAATTATTTAATCATTCCCATAAAAATATTTTTCATAGGTAGTAAAAAAGCTGTCCGTTGTCACCGCAGGGTTCTCAATCAATACCATTTTATCCCACTCTTTCGTATTCAAGTGACCGGTAAGCGTACCTAAGAATTCCTCGTACACTGCCTGGAACGCAGCTTCCTTCTGTTCCTCGAGAATAATAATTTTATTTGCGTCAGTTTCTTCTCGTTCAAAGGTATTCACACATTTTATAATGTAATAACCATATTCGGTTTCCACAAGCTGACTGATTTCATCCGTGGCAAGATTAAACGCCGCCTCTTCATAAGCTGCAGGCATTTCACCTTTGCGGAAAGATAAACTTCCTTTGACATCCTCATTATAAGTTAATACGAGTTGCTCGAAATCTTCACCGCTTCTTGCAAGCTGCAATACTTCAGTTGCACGCTGGTAAGCTTCCTCTTTGGCTGCCTCGGAATAAGGTTCCACCTTACCATCCAAATCCACGTGGAAGGTACGGATTAAAATATGCGATACCGTAATGGTTCTGGCATCATCATCACTGATTTCCGGATTCACATCCTGAATCAGATAGTGATATACCTTATCCGCCAGCGCATACTCCTCATACATGGATATTACCAGGTCTTCCGTCACACCAAGAATCTCGATTTCCTCGTCACTTAATGTATCAAAATACTCTTTTCCGGCGTCTTTGGCTTTTTCCTTCTCTTCTTTATTTAAGGAAACTCCTTCCTCCTCGGCCAAAAGTTTCAGTACTTTTACCCTGGAGATACGTGCCAGCACAGTTTCTTTTAAGGAATCCTGAATGGAAATCCCATCCGCATCCGTGTTCCAGATTTCTTCGCCGTATACACCTTCATATACATTCTGCATATTGGTCAGGTATAACATAACCTCTGCCCTGGTGCATACTTCCGATTCAATTTTAAAAATCTCATCCTCTGACAGGCCCGTGGTAAGCACCACTGTTTTATCGCCTTTGCAGCCTGTCAAAGTGAAAAGAAAAACCACACTCAACAGACAAAGGGCAAGCCTTGTAAAAGGTGCCCTTTTTGCTGTCTTACTTATTTTATAAAAATTCATTTAGATTCTCCGCTTAGATTAAGGGATATTTAGCAGTAAGCTTGTCTACGATTTCTCTTGCGTAAGGAACTTTCTCCTCGCCACCCTTGATTACAGCAGCAATTGCTTCTGCAATCTGGTCCATATCGTCTTCCTTCATACCACGGCTGGTAACAGCGGGTGTACCGAGACGAACACCACTGGTTACGAAAGGTGACTTAGGATCGTTAGGGATTGTATTCTTGTTACAGGTAATGTGTGCCTGGTCAAGAAGCTTCTCAACTGCCTTACCTGTCAAATCGTAAGTTGTAAGGTCAACAAGCATTAAGTGGTTGTCTGTACCACCGGAAACAATCTTAATATCTCTGCTCATAAGGTCTTTGCAAAGTGCCTGTGCATTCTTCATAATCTGCTGCTGATATGCCTTGAAGTCATCGCTTAACGCTTCCTTGAAACACACAGCCTTAGCTGCGATTACATGCATCAAAGGACCACCCTGGATTCCGGGGAAAATAGCCTTATTGAAGTTGTACTTGTCTGCTGCTTCCTGGTTTGCAAGAATCATACCGCCACGGGGTCCTCTTAAAGTCTTGTGAGTAGTTGTGGTAACTACGTCTGCCCAAGGGAAGGGTGAAGGATGAAGGCCTGCTGCAACAAGACCTGCGATGTGCGCCATATCTACCATAAGTACTGCGCCAACTTCATCTGCAACTTCTCTGAATTTCTTGAAATCAATGGTTCTTGCATATGCACTTGCACCTGCAATAATCATTTTAGGCTTGCATTCCAAAGCGATTTCACGTAATTTATCGTAATCAATGAAACCATCATCGTTAACACCGTAAGGAACAACATTGAAGTACTTACCTGACATATTAACCGGGCTACCGTGTGTAAGATGTCCGCCGTGGTCAAGGTTCATACCCATAATGGTATCTCCGGGATTTAAAACAGCAAACTGCACTGCCATATTAGCCTGTGCACCTGAATGGGGCTGAACGTTTGCATAATCGCAACCGAATACTTCCTTAGCTCTTTCAATTGCAAGATTCTCTACAACGTCAACGCAATCACATCCACCGTAGTATCTCTTTGCAGGATAGCCTTCTGCATACTTGTTGGTAAGTACGCTTCCCATAGCAGCCATAACAGCCTTGCTTACCCAGTTTTCAGATGCAATCAACTCAATGTGACTGTTCTGTCTTTCCTGCTCGTCCACAATTGTCTGGGCGATTTCGGGGTCAACCAATTTGATTTCTTCCAATGAATACATTATCATTTCCTCCGTAATCTATA
>JAGAQZ010000121.1 GCA_017622505.1 Lachnospiraceae bacterium | reverse complement strand
TTTCTTGATCATGTCTTCACCCCTTAGCTGTATTTGTGTCATTTCTGCACTGATTTTATAATAAGAAAGAAAACCCCCAATTGTTTTCTCACCTTATATGTAATCCCCGCATACACATAAAACATAACTTCATTTCTTCCGTTATGCCTCGTGCATATCACTAGTGATAGCGCGCACACGTATATTATAACACGCAAAAAAATAAAAGTGAACTGTTTGCACGAAATAATTCGTTAAAAATGCGATTTTTTCTGTGTATTTTTAATAAAATTGACGGAAAGTATGTGCATTTTTTGGTTATTTTGTCAATCCTTGTCATTTTTTAAGATATTTTCTTTTTTCACTTTTCACAAAAACCAACAAAACACTCTTGGTTTTTCTCTGTTGAGAGTGTATTATTAAAACAATAATAATTATAAAAGAGGAAAATCTTATGTATGAAATAGATTTTAACACTCCCATACATGTACATTTTATCGGCATCGGCGGAATCAGCATGAGTGGTTTGGCTCAAGTACTTTTGTCCAAAGGTTTTACCGTGTCCGGTTCCGATAATCTCAAATCCGCCCTGACGGAAGAATTAAGCAAGGCAGGTGCCGAAATTTACATCGGCCAGCGAGCTTCCAATATTTCCGAGAACATTGATTTGGTGGTATATACGGCAGCAATTCACGAAGACAATCCGGAATTTGCCCGTTGTGTGGAGTTGTCCCTTCCCATGCTATCAAGAGCACAGTTTCTGGGCCAACTGATGCGTAACTACAAGAATGCAATCGCAGTCAGCGGAACCCACGGCAAGACCACAACTTCGTCTATGGCATCCGAAATCCTTATGGCTGCGGATTTGGATCCCACCCTTTCCATCGGTGGTATTTTAAAAAGTATCAACGGCAATATCCGCGTGGGTGGCTCGGACGTTTTTTTGACGGAAGCCTGCGAATACACCAACAGTTTTTTAAACTTCTTCCCCAAGATTGGTATTATTTTAAATGTGGAAGAAGATCATATGGACTTTTTTAAAGATATTCACGAAATCCGTGAATCTTTCCATAAATTTGCAAAATTAATTCCTGCCGACGGTATTTTATTGATTAATCATGAAATCGAAGGGCGAGAAATTATTACTGCAGATTTGAATTGTCCCGTGAAAACTTTCGGCTTCACAGAAGAATGCGACTACTACGCTTCCGATTTGGAAAACGATGACCACGGGAACTATCATTTTATTTTCCACACTCCCGCAGGCAATGCGCAGGAGATTATGTTGGAAGTAGTCGGAAAGCACAACGTATGCAATGCCTTGGCGGCACTTGCCATGGCAGACTTTTTGAACATTCCTTTAGAAACCGCCGCAAGAGGCCTTCAAGCTTTTACCGGCACTGACAGGCGTTTTGATTTCAAGGGAAGCATCGGTGGCGTTAATATTATTGATGATTACGCACACCATCCTACGGAAATCGCTGCGACTTTAGAAGCTGCGAAGAATTACCCCCATCAGCATTTGTGGTGCGTGTTCCAGCCACATACATACACCCGAACCAAAGCATTCCTGAAAGAATTCGCGGAAGCTTTATCCCAAGCCGAGCACGTGGTTCTGGCAGATATTTATGCAGCAAGAGAAACCAATACTTTGGGCATAAGTTCCAAAGATTTACAAAAAGAAATCATCAAATTGGGCGGTGACTGCAAATATTTCTCCACTTTTGATGAAATTGAAAATTTTTTATTAGAAAATTGTATCCCCGGGGACCTGTTGATAACTATGGGAGCCGGAGACGTAGTAAAAATCGGGGAAAATCTCCTCGGCAACTAACTTATCCACATTATCCACAGATTTTTGGAAGATATTTCTTCCACAAGGTCTGTGGATATTTTATATTTACATAACATTTTTCCAGACTCCGGTTTTATGCGCGTTTTAATCATTTTTATGAATTATGTGGACTAGGTTTGGGACGGTTATCCACATTGTCCACAAAACCCGCAACCCCAGTAAAATCAAGGCTTTCCGGCAATTTTACCTATTCCTTTTTTGAAAAGACTGTGTTATAATCACTCTTGCTTTAAAAATTATATTCGGACATCATTTTGCTTGTCCGGATTTCAAGGGGATTATATATGAATCGGATTATGCTCTATCAGGATGATGCATCGGGACTGACCGGTGTATCTAACGTGTTCATCGATTCTTTTATGAAAGATGCCAATGACGCACAATTAAAAATTTACTTATATTTAATCAGAATGTTCTCGTCGAATATTCCGGTCAGCATTTCAGATATGGCAGACAAGTTTAATCATACAGAGAAGGAAGTAATCCGCTCTCTTCAGTATTGGGAACGTATGAAATTACTTTCTTTGGAATATGATGATTGTCGCAACATTATCGGAATCCGTTTGCAGGCTCCTGTGGCAGACAGCAACGGCGAACCGGTTGCAAAGCCTCTGGCACCCATTGTTACAATGGTCCCCGCTACCGCAGAGAAAATTACACCTGCCAAAGAAACCATGGCAACCCGAGTTGCTCCCGAGAAGCCTTCGTACTCCGCAGATCAGTTACGTACATATAAGGATAACGAAGAAATCGGCGAAATGCTTTGCGTCATTGAACAATATTTAGGCAAAACCTTAAGCCCTACAGACTTAAGAAGTATTCTCTACATCCATTTAGAACTCGGCTATTCCATGGATATGCTGGAAGCGTTACTGGAGTATTGTTTGGAACGCGGCAAGAAGGAAATGCGTTACATTGAGAAAACAGCTATGGGTTGGTACGAACAAGATATCAACACTGTTGAACAAGCCAAGGCGGGCGTCAGCAAGTATGACAAGACTATCTACTCCGTTATGAAGGCATTGGGCAAGAACGGTACTCCCACTGCCAAGGAAGTCGATTATATTAATAAATGGACCGGAAGTTTCGGTTTTACCATGGATATTATTTTCGAATGCTGTGAGCGCACTGTACTGGCTGTCGATACTCATCGTTTCGAGTACGCAGACCGCATTCTTTCCAATTGGAAAACCCAGAATGTAACTACCATTAAGGATGTTAAGGAATTGGATAAAGCTTTTCGCAACAAACCGAAGAACGGCGGCAACGGTAGCGGAACCGGCGGCTCCGGCAGAAGCACAACCAAATTCCCGCAGCAGGATTATGATTTTACAGCTTTAGAGAAAGAAATTCTCAGCAACTAGAGGAGATACGACGTGGCACTTACCAACGCACAATATGATAGTATTATTCAAGGTTATAACCGTCGTCGGCTTGATTCCAGAAAGCTTCAGGAAGAACGTACCAAAGAAATTTATGAGAAGCTTCCCGAATATAAGGAGCTGGATGACCTCACTGCTACTCTTGCCATTGAGCAGGGAAAGAAACGCCTTATGGGCGACGGTGGTTCAGCCGATGAGTTAAAAGATATATTAGAAGACCTTAACCGGCAGAAGAAACTTTTATTAACAGCAGCAGGCTATTCCGTTAATTATTTGGATCCTGTTTACACCTGTTCTTATTGCAAAGATACCGGTTTTATCGATGGACAGAAATGCCATTGTTTTAAACAGGAAATGTTGGATATGCTATATGAACAGTCTAATATCCGCGAAGTCCTGGCAAACGAATCTTTTGATGATGTTTCTTTGGAATATCAGCAGGGCGAAGACCTGACAAGATTACAGAATGCAGTGGTTCACGCAAAGAATTTTGTAAAAAACTTTGATTTGGACTATCAAAACCTTTTATTTTATGGTACAGTAGGTACCGGCAAAAGTTTTTTATCCAACTGCATTGCCTCTGAATTGATTAAAAAAGGACATTCCGTTATTTATTTCAGTTCAGGCGATTTATTTGCCAAAATATCCGAATATGCCTTCCGTAAGAACGGTAAGACTTCGGACACCAGTCCCTACGAAGAAATCTACAATTGCGATTTACTGGTACTGGACGATTTAGGCACAGAACTTACAAACAGTTTTGTAATTTCACAACTTTTTACATGTTTGAATGAAAGACATCTTCGACGTAAATCAACCATCATATCTACTAATCTTGCGATGGAAGATTTACGCGACCGCTATGACGACAGAATATTTTCACGCATTATCAGTAATTATGATGTATGTAAGTTGTCCGGTCAGGATGTCAGAATATACAAAAAAAGAATGATGAACAGAAAGTGAGGATTTCCCCATGTCTGAAAAAAGACAAGAAGTACGTAATCTGGAAACCATCCCCGTTGGTTCCTTAGGTTTAATTCCCTTAGAAAGCTGCCGCTCTCTCGGCGAAAAGGTAGATCAATACCTTGTAAAATGGAGAACAGAGCGTGAAAGCGAGCACAAAGACAGTCTTGCTTTTGCAGGTTACCAGAGAGATACTTATATTCTTGATACCAAAGTTCCCCGTTTCGGTTCCGGTGAAGCAAAGGGTGTAATTAATGAGTCTGTTCGTGGCGACGATCTTTATATCATGGTTGACGTTTGTAACCACAGCTTAACTTACTCTCTTTCCGGTAACAAGAACAGAATGTCACCTGACGACCACTACCAGGATTTGAAGAGAATTATTGCAGCCGTAGGCGGTAAGGCAAGAAGAATCACTGTTATTATGCCTTTCCTTTACGAAAGCAGACAGCATAAGAGAACTTCTCGTGAATCTTTGGACTGTGCATTGGCACTTCAGGAATTGGTTGCTATGGGTGTAGACAACATCATTACCTTTGATGCCCATGACCCCCGTGTTCAAAATGCTATTCCTCTTCACGGTTTTGAGACAGTACAGCCTACTTACCAGTTTATCAAAGGCTTAATTAACAATGTTCCTGATATTCAGTTGGATGCTGAACATATGATGACCATCAGCCCCGACGAAGGCGGTATGTCACGTGCAATCTATATGTCTAACGTACTTGGACTTGATATGGGTATGTTCTACAAGAGACGTGATTATACTCGCGTTGTTGACGGCAGAAACCCTATTGTTGCTCACGAATATCTCGGTACAAGCGTAGAAGGCAAGGATGTAATCATTCTTGATGATATGATTTCTTCAGGTGAAAGTGTAATTGAAGTTGCTACTGCATTGAAAGCACGTAAAGCAAACCGTATTTTTATCGCTACTACTTTCGGTCTCTTTACGAACGGCCTTGAGAAATTTGACAAAGCATATGAAGATGGTCTTATCCACAGAGTACTTACCACCAACCTTGTATATCAAACTCCCGAACTTTTACAGAGAGAATGGTACATCAACTGTGATATGAGTAAGTACATTGCCTACATCATCGATACCTTAAATCATGATAGTTCTATCAGCGATTTATTGAATCCCAGCGAGCGAATTCAGGCACTTTTAAAAGAACATCAGAAATAAAAATTTAACGAAAACCTTGTCCTTTGAAGCGGGGACAAGGTTTTTTGCATATATACTTAATGAATACCTTACTTTCAGAACTTATTTTGTTAAATAATTAACTATTCATTGCATTTTATTCACATTTCGTGTAAATCATATTGCTAAAAGAATAAATAAGTGTTATCTTCTATATGTGAACATTTTGTTAACAAATTCTTTCGGCTAATTTTAATTCTTGTCTCAATGCATATGTGAAAGGACATTTTTATGAAAAGAAATAACACCGGTTTTTCGCTGGTAGAATTAATCATTGTTATCGCTATTATGGCAATTGCGATTGGTGTAATGGCACCCCAATTAATTAAATATATCGAAAAGACCAACGTATCTTCCGATACGCAATTAGCCGATACAATTCGTACAGGTGTAGCTTTAGCTATTGTTGATGTGGAAGTACAGAACGATGAAGCAAGTCGTCCGTATTTAGATTTAATGGCATCTGCTAATGGTATGAATGTTAACGACAATACATCTTTTCTAAACTCAGATTGTGTGTTGAAAACAAGCTTGGAAGAATCTTTTGGTTTTCCCATTAATGAAATAATGTCACAGATACGTTCTGCCCACGGTATTGAATGCGACTGTAACGTGCGTACGAACAATAATGTAGTTCGCGTTACTTTTACCTGTACAGATTCTACCGGCCAAAAAGACGCCTCTTCCAGCACACCGGAAAACGATATTACAGTAGATTAAATTAATCTAATATATTAATATGGTCAGTTCGAAACCATCCTGACCTTAAACAAAACTAAGGAGCCTTTTAAAATGAAAAATAAGAAATCTCTATTTCTCACGCAGGCGGCAATGATTGCCGCCCTTTACGTTGTTCTTACCGAACTTTCAAACATCTTCGGTCTGGCATCTTTTGCCGTTCAAATTCGTTTCTCAGAAGCATTAACAATTTTACCCTTTTTTACTCCTGCAGCAATTCCGGGGCTTTTTGCCGGCTGTATTATCAGCAACTTATTGGTAAGCGCAAATATTTTTGATATTATATTTGGCAGTCTTGCAACACTTCTGGGCGCATTGTTTACTTACTTAATCGGCAAATTCAGTAAGGGTAAGAAAACAGCGGCGTGGTTTGCACCCATATCGCCGATTTTAGCGAATACACTTATTGTCCCCTTTGTACTAAAATATGCTTACGGACTGGAACCCCTTTGGCTGTTTTTTATCACTGTATTCGCCGGAGAATTTATATCCTGCGGAATCTTGGGCCTTCCCCTATTATTTATTGTAAAGAAATATGCGAAAAATATTTTTTACAACACTTAATAACTATTACCTATATCAAATCAATCATAATAAAAAAGAGTTGACCGTAACAATATGTTATGGTCAACTCTTTTACATAATTATACTTATTATTTATTCGTCATATCCATTCGGATTGTTGGATTGCCAACGCCAGGAATCCTCACACATTTTACGAATATCGCGCTCTGCTTTCCAATGCAGTTCTTTCTCCGCCTTTTCGGGGCTCGCATAACACTGTGCAATGTCTCCCGGGCGACGGTCTTTTATTTCATAAGGGATTGTAACACCGGAAGCCTTTTCGAAATTTTTTACCACGTCCAACACGCTATATCCGGTCCCGGTTCCTAAATTATATACGCACAAACCGGGATTCTCAACTATCTTTTCGATTGCGCGAACATGTCCCAAAGCCAAATCGACAACGTGAATATAGTCACGCACACCCGTACCGTCCGGCGTATCATAATCATCGCCAAACACACCAAGACATTTCAATTTACCTACCGCAACCTGCGTAATGTAGGGCATCAAGTTGTTCGGAATACCGTTTGGATTCTCGCCGATTGTACCGCTCTCATGTGCACCAATCGGATTAAAATATCTTAAAAGTATCACATTCCACGCCGGGTCAGCTTTCTGGATATCTGTCAAAACCTGCTCCAACATTGACTTCGTCTGTCCGTAAGGATTGGTGATTTCTCCCTTAGGACATTCCTCTGTAATAGGCACAAATGCCGGGCTTCCGTACACAGTTGCTGAAGAAGAAAATACAATGTTTTTCACCTTGAATTCTTCCATCACCTTTAAAAGACACAAAGTTCCAGCTATATTATTCTGATAATATTTCCAAGGTTCCTTCACAGACTCTCCAACAGCCTTCAAGCCTGCAAAATGAATACAGGAATCTATTTTCTCGGCCTCGAAGATTCTTCTCAATCCTGCCTCATCTAAAATATCAACCTGATAAAAAGGAACTTTCTTTCCGGTAATCTTCTCTACACGTTCCAGCGACTTTGCACTGGAGTTGCTGAGATTATCAATTACTACAACATCATATCCTGCATTCTGTAATTCTACTACGGTATGACTTCCGATATATCCGGCACCGCCGGTTACAAGTATTGCCATGCTATCCTCCGCATTGTTATATCATATTTTAACGCAAATTTTAGAATTATAAAATCAGCGGATTTTCTTTTATCATCATTTACATCTTAACCCCAAAGCACTTCAGGATATACTCCGGCATCTTTTAATTTCTGAATAGAATCCATTACATAAGGCTTATCTTCCTTATAGGTTACACCAAACCATTTATCTTTCGAAGAAAGTACCTGAACAGTAGCCTTATTCTCTTTTAAAAGGTCATCCACTTCAATCGGCAAATAACACTCTGCCTTCAAAGGATTCTTCGCTACTGCATTGGCAAAGAAGTTCTCCAACGCCTTGCCCAATTCAGGAATAATACTGGGTGTAAAGCCCCACATATTCATTGAAACCGGCGAATCCACGCTAATCGGTGTATAAGTTGCACCGTCATCTTCCGTATAAGCAGCACCGTCAGCAGTCTTAATGATTTTGGTTCTCTCGGTAATGGATACAAGATAGCCTTCCTCATTGGTTACACAGCAACCGCGTGCTACGGAACCGTTTTCAGTCAAGGTATTACCAAGCTGATAGCCAACCATGGCATAACGATACTTCTCATCATCTTCATGAGTGGTCAAGAAGTCATATAAAACCTTAAAAGCTTCCACTCCATAATAATCATCTGCATTAATAACTGCAAAAGGTCCTTTAACGGCATCACGACAACTAAAGATGGCATGGGCCGTCCCCCAAGGTTTTACACGTCCTTCGGGGATTGCAAAACCTTCCGGCACGTCATTAATATCCTGAAATACATATTCCACTTCCATATGCTTGCTTACCGCGTCACCGATACATTCTCTAAAAAGCGCCTCATTTTCCTTTTTAATAATAAACACTGCCTTTTTAAAGCCTGCTCTTAACGCATCATAAATTGAAAAATCAAGAATTTTGTTTCCTGCAGCATCCACAGGATCAATCTGCTTCAAACCACCATATCTGCTGCCCATTCCCGCAGCCATAATTACCAATACAGGTTCCTTCATAGTTTTCCCTCCTTACACCTCAAACAGCAAATCACCATATGTAGGAATCGGCCATACGTCCTTATCCGTAAGCATTTCTAATGCATCCGCAGGTGCACGCAACGCCTCCATTGCTGTCTTAACATGGTCACGATAATAAAATGCACATGTTTTATGTTCTTTAATTCCCTGCGCGGCCTTTAACTCTTCTTCCAAAGTTACCAACGCAGCCTGCATTTTCTCAAGTTCGTCTGTCACCCTGGAAAGCAAGCCTCTCTGAACAGTTGCACTAACCCCTGCGTTTTCTGCTCTTAAAACCGCTTCCGAAAGCATACTTGCATACCGAATTTCTGCAGGTATAATCTGCTTTGCAGACATTTCAATCATACACTTGGCTTCAATGTTGATTGTCTTTGAATAGGTCTCATATAAAACATCCTTACGGGATTCCAATTCCGCTCTCGTAAAAATATTAAACTTCTCAAACAATGCAAAAGATTTCTCGGTAGTAAGTGTTTCCACCGCATCCAACATTGTAGGAAGATTAGGAAGCCCTCTGCGTTCTGCCTCTTTAATCCATTCCGGTGCATATCCGTTACCGTTAAAAATAATTCTCTGGTGTGCTGTCATATACTCCTTAATCAGGTCATGCGCAGCCAAATCAAAGTCTTCCGCTACCTCTAAACGGTCTGCCGCTTCGCAGAATGCCTCTGCCACAATAGTATTTAAAATAGTATTCGGGTCACCGATTGAATCAGCGGAACCCACCATACGAAATTCAAACTTATTACCCGTAAAAGCAAACGGTGAAGTACGGTTACGATCTGTCGCGTCTTTTAAAAGATCCGGCAATGTAGAAACACCGGTTTCCAAAACGCCGCCTTCTACCAAGTGAGTCGCCTCGCCGGTTTCTACCAGCTGTTTTACCACATCTTCCAGCTGTTCTCCAAGGAAGATAGAAATAATAGCCGGCGGTGCTTCATCCGCACCAAGTCGGTGGTCATTTCCTACATCCGATGCACTTTGTCTTAACAAGTCCGCATGCTTATCTACTGCCTTCATAATACATGCCAGCACCAAAAGGAACTGGATATTTTCATTGGGCGTATCCCCGGGATCTAAAAGATTCATGCCGGTATCCGTCGTCAAAGACCAGTTATTATGCTTACCGGAACCATTTACGCCCTGGAAAGGCTTCTCATGTAAAAGACAGGTCAGGCCATGTCTTCCGGCAACCTTTTTTAAAGTTTCCATTACAATCTGGTTGTGGTCCACCGCCACGTTGGAAGTCTCATAAATCGGTGCCAGCTCATGCTGTGCCGGTGCAACTTCATTATGCTGTGTTTTGGCAGTTACACCAAGCTTCCACAACTCAACGTTTAAGTCCTTCATATATGCGCCGATACGTTCGCGGATACAACCGTAATAATGGTCATCCATTTCCTGTCCCTTGGGGGCAGGTGCACCAAATAAGGTACGTCCGGCATAAATCAAATCTTCTCGTTTTAGATAATTTTGTCTGTCAATTAAGAAGTATTCCTGCTCTGCACCAACGGAAGGAATTACCTTCTTTGCCTCGTAGTTGCCAAACAGTCTTACAATACGCATTGCCTGTTGTCCTACGATTTCCATGGAACGAAGCAAAGGGGTCTTTTTATCCAGGGCCTCGCCCTTATAGGAACAAAACGCCGTAGGAATACAAAGGATTTTACCGGTTGCATCTTCTTTGATAAAAGCAGGTGAAGTAATATCCCAGGTGGTATATCCGCGTGCTTCAAAGGTAGCACGAAGTCCGCCTGACGGGAAAGAAGATGCGTCTGGCTCACCCTTAATCAACTCTTTGCCTTTAAACTCCAATAACATTTTACCGTTTTTATCAGGATGCGTTATAAAAGAGTCATGCTTCTCTGCCGTAAAACCGGTCAAAGGCTGGAACCAATGGGTATAGTGGGTTGCGCCGTTTTCCACAGCCCAATCCTTCATTCCTTTTGCAACCACGTTGGCGGTTTTACCGGAAAGTTCGCCACCATTCTCCATTATGTTGATTACTTCATTGTAGGCCTCTTCCGACACCCATTTTCTCATGGTATCCAACGTAAAGACATTCTGGGCAAAAATCTCTTCAATGTTAATTTTGTCAATCATATATATTCTCCATTCGGATTCTTTTACAGTCTATTCCTAGAATAAAATACACTGTTTTCTTTTGTTTTACAAGATAAACTACATCTTCTTTACACGCAGTAAATCATACTTCTCGCAAGCTTCACTTAACTGTAAGAATAAAACCTGCTGCGGGTGCGGCGCACTTTCCACTGCTACACCTTTGTCATCAAATATCGCTTCTACCTTCGTTTCCACATTGCGGCCGTCGGGCTTCATAATTTCAATCACATCGCCAACGCAGAATTTATTCTTCTGTTCAATTCGCACCTTACCTTCTGCGGTAATTTCTTCCGCAATGCCTAAATATACATACTCATTGATGTAAGTATTGCTGTCGTAAATCTGCGTTTCCTCGCTGGGTTTGCCAAAGTAAAATCCCGTGGTGAACTGACGATAGGTGCACTTGGAAATCTCACTGCGATACCAGTCCATATTGTTGCGATAAGTTTCTTCCGAAGCAAAGAAATCGTCAATTGCCTTGCGGTAGGTTCTCGCTACCGCTGCTACATAAAGGGCGGTTTTCATACGTCCTTCGATTTTTAAGGAATCAATTCCTGCTGCCACGATTTCCGGAATATATTCAATCATGCATAAATCTTTGGAGTTAAAAATATAGGTCCCGCGTTCATTCTCGTATACCGGCATATATTCGCCGGGACGGGTTTCTTCCACTACCGCATACTTCCAGCGGCAGGGATGGGTACAGGCACCCTGATTGGCATCTCTTCCCGTAAAATAATTGGATAAAAGACATCTTCCGGAGTATGAAATACACATTGCACCGTGAATAAAGCTTTCAATCTCCATCTCTTCAGGAATATGATCACGGATTTCTTTGATTTCCGCCAAGGACAACTCTCTTGCGCTTACCACACGCTTCGCACCCTGCTGCCACCAGAACAAATAAGTCTGGTAATTGGTGTTATTCGCCTGGGTAGAAATGTGAAGCTCCATACCGGGACAATGCTCTTTTGCAAGCATAAACATTCCGGGGTCCGCAATAATCAAAGCATCCGGCTTCAATTCATTCAATTCCTTAAAATATGCAACCGCCCCGTCCAAATCGGAATTGTGGGCAAGAATATTTGCAGTCACATAAACTTTTACGTTATGCGCATGGGCAAATTCGATACCTGCCTTCATATCCTCCGGGCTGAAATTCTTTGCTTTGGCCCGAAGTCCAAAGGCCTCGCCACCAATATATACCGCATCTGCACCAAACATTACTGCTGTTTTCAATACTTCAAGGCTGCTTGCCGGGATTAAAAGCTCCGGCTTTCTTTCTCTGCTCATCTATAGCCTCCGCCTGCGACCTTTTACCATAGCGCAAGCCTTTCGCTTTGCACCGTTTCATCGCATTCCTTACTGTTCATTCTCTGATACTTTTATACTGACCGTAACTCCGTCTCCTACGGGTAAAATTACGGTTTCCAACATCGGATTATTCTTTAACTCATATAAGTAATCGCGCATTCTGGAATGAATGGTCCTGTTTCTCCTTGTAACCGCATAACGGGACTCCATCAAGTCGCCGTCCTGCAAGACATTGTCCGAAACAAGCATTCCTTCCTCTGCAAGAAGTCTTAAAAGGTCCGGCAGGAAGTTTAAATACTGCCCTTTGGCCGCATCCATAAAGATAAAATCGTAACTGCCGTCCAGCTCTTTTAAAATCTCTATAGCATCCCCTTCTAAAAGAGTGATGCGATGCTCCATATTGTCCCTTTTGAAATTCTCTTTTGCAATCGGGATACGCTTCTCATAATTCTCTATGGTGGTAATCTGACATTCTTCCGAAGTGTTTTCGGCCATCAGCAGGGCAGAAAAGCCTACCGCAGTCCCCACTTCCAGTATTTTTAAAGGTCTTTTCAAACGCAATAAGAAACGAAGGAGGTTCTGCATATCCTTGCGGATAATCGGCACATAATCCCTCTTCGCTTCCTGCTCCAATTCATCTAAAAATGCTGAGTTCCCTTTATCAAAAGAATTGATAAAAGTAAACAATCTTTCGTCAATAATCACTTTGCTACCTGCTTATTCCTCTTCTTCATCCGAAGCAGACATAATTTCCATCATTTCATAAGGCGTCATACCTGTAGAAAGTTCATATACGCCAGGCTTTAGTTCACCCTTGTACTCCGAAAACATTTCCTGGAAATAAAAGAGTTTAGCATCTCTGATTAAGCCCTTTTCTTCCAGAATATCTCCGATTTCAGATACACTCTTGCCTTCTACAATGGATACGGACACCGTCCTTCCGGTTCCCAGTTCAACGGATTCTTCCGCAAAAATACGATATCCGAAATCATAGGCTTTTAAACCCAAATTATAAATCAGTATGACAATTGCCAAGGTCACGGCGATTTTAAAAATGCCTTTCACCACGCCCCATATCATTTTCTTGTCCATGTTTCTATCTCCTAATCTCTCCGTTTCTAAATCCCGGGTTGATTACTCAAAATCCATAGCATCCATAATCTGCATATTTGCTTCCTGCATCATACGGCAAAATGCCAATTCCGCATCCAGAAATTCCGTCACAAGCGGATTCTTCTTCCATTCACGATAGTCTCTCTCGAAAGCATCCACACGGTCGAATAATTCTTCCGTACTGGTCAGATTCTGAAATTCATATCTTCGTCTGCGATAATCGCACAACTGCTGCCAAAGCGACGCTTCTTCCTGCACCTTAGCCTTAATCTCTGCATATTTGCAATATTCATCACTTTTTTGCAACGCTGCAATATATTTACTTGTAGCTTTTTCCATATCGGACTTTTGCATAAGTACACCTTTCTTTTATACTTCCATCAAAATCGGAAGAATCATAGGACGACGCTTGGTCGACTTCCAGAAAAACTCATTCAGAGAATCTCTCAAATTAGCTTTGATTTTTCCCCAGTCTGTCACTCCACGCTCCTGCATGCGCTCCATCACTTCATAGGCAATGGCACTGGCCTCTTCCATCAAATCTTCATTATCCTTGGTATAAGTGAATCCGCGGGATACGATATCCGGACCGGACACTAACGTATTGTTGTATCCATCCATTACCGCAACCACAATCACGATACCGTCTTCCGCCAGTCTCTGTCTGTCGCGCAATACCACGTTACCTACGTCACCTACGCCAAGGCCGTCTACCAAAATAGCACCTACGGGAACTTCTCCCATCACTTCGGCTCCATCATCTCCAAGTTCAAGCACATCGCCGGATTTTAAAATAAAGATATTCTCTTTATCCATTCCCAACTGTTCCGCCAATTTGGCGTGTGCCTTTAAATGCTTGAATTCACCGTGTACGGGAATTGCATACTTGGGCTGGGTTAAAGTATAAATTAACTTAATCTCTTCCTGACAGGCATGGCCGGATACATGTGCATCCTGGAAAATAACATCCGCACCCTTGTGGAACAATTCATTAATGACCTTGGTAACCGCCTTTTCATTTCCGGGAATCGGGCTGGATGAAAAGATAACCGTATCCATAGGCCCAATCTTCACCTTACGATGCTGTCCCATAGCCATACGACTCAACGCCGCCATACTTTCGCCCTGGCTTCCGGTGGTAATAATAACCGTCTGCTCTTCCGGATAATCTTTCAAATTCTCGATATCAATCAAGGTATTCTCAGGAACACTTAATCTTCCCAGGTTGGTAGCCGTCTCAATGATATTTACCATACTGCGGCCTTCTACCACAACCTTACGTCCAAAACGGTCTGCCGCATTAATAATCTGCTGTACGCGGTCCACGTTGGAAGCAAAGGTTGCCACAATAATTCTGGTATTTTTATGCTCCGTAAAAATCGTATCAAAAGTTTTACTAAGACTACGTTCCGACTGGGTAAAACCGGGGCGCTCCGCGTTGGTGGAATCGCATAAAAGCGCAAGTACGCCTCTGGGACTGCTGCCCAATTCCGCAAAACGCTGTAAATCAATGGCATCACCAAATACCGGTGTATAATCCACCTTAAAATCACCGGTGTGAATAATCACGCCTGCAGGTGAATAAATTGCCAATGCCGCCGCATCCACA
The DNA here is from genome assembly GCA_017622505.1 of Lachnospiraceae bacterium. Lineage (GTDB taxonomy): Bacteria > Bacillota > Clostridia > Lachnospirales > Lachnospiraceae > UBA3766. Next base: position 16,330 of record JAGAQZ010000121.1, on the reverse strand, counting down.
ATACTGTGGTTTGTCTTGATAAACTCTACCTGAATCGGTCCGATGCGGACAACATCACCAAACTGTACCGTCTGTCTTTTTACGACGTCTAAAAGCTCGTGTTCTTTTAACTTGTGTTCAATAACCCCCATTGTAAGGGTTGTGGCAAACACGGGAATGTTCAATTGTTTTAAAATATAAGGCAAGGCACCGATATGATCCTCGTGTCCGTGAGTAATCATAAATGCTTTCACCTTGTCGCGTTTCTCCAGTAAATACGTAATGTCCGGAATAACCAAATCGATTCCCAGCATATCATCTGCCGGAAAACTCAAACCGCAGTCTACCACAATAATGGTATCCTCGTATTCAAAGGCAGTGATATTCATACCGATCTGCTCAAGGCCACCCAAAGGAATCACCTTAATCTTCTCGGCTGAATCCATGCCGTTTCTGTTTATATTCAAATTTCTTTCCTCCAAATTTCATTGCTTCCTGCTTTTGTCAAATTCCACGTCGTCTAAAAGGTTCTCAAAGATTTCAGCGATTGCATTTAATTCCTTATCTTCCGAAACAATGTCATAAACCGCTTCCTCATCCTCTGCTCCTGAAATATCCTTCAGAATCAAAGCTTCTCCGTCACCGTCTTCCGTATCCGTAACAAGAATGTAATTTACGCCTGCCACTGTTGTCTGTTCCAATACATAAAATTCAACAGGTTCTTCATCCATTGCCTGAAATAAAATCTTCTCCATAGTCTGTCCTTTCGCCTCTACGCCTTTGTTTCGTCCTTCTTATCTCCTGCGTAATCCAAATATCCCTGCAAAATAAATGCTGCAGCGATTTTATCCACGTATTTCTTGCGGTCTTCCCTGCGAATTCCCGCTTCCATCATTACTTCATCGGCTTCCACCGTGGTTAGCCTTTCATCCCAAAGCACCACTTCCAAGCCGGTTCTTCTCTCCAGCATTTCTTTAAAGCTCAGTGTTTTCTCTACTCTTTCGCCTAAAGTATCGTTCATGTTCTTCGGATACCCCAGGACAATTTTACTAACTTCGTATTCTACAATCAGTGCTTCGATTCTGGCTAACGTCTGACGCAACTTATCTTCCCTTTCACGCCTGACAATCTCCAGTCCCGTAGCAATCAAACCGGTAGGGTCGCTTACTGCCACACCAACAGTCTTGGAACCGAAATCCAATCCCATAATTCGCATATTGCTTCCCTCTCTATTCCCACTGATTTGCTTTAATGTACTCTATAAACATTTCTTCTACCAACTCATCACGCTCAACCTTCATAATCAGGCTTCTCGCATTGTTGTGACTTGTAATATATGTGGGGTCTCCGGACATAATGTATCCTACAATCTGGTTCACCGGATTGTATCCCTTCTCCTGCAGGGCATCATAAACCTGTGCAAGGATATTTTTAACTCTGTCCTTAGAGTCCTGTTCAACTTGAAAAAACTGTGTATTCTCTGACTGCATATTTCACACCTTCTATTGTAATGTATCTTTTTACTTGTCCGTTATATGTATATAGTCTGTTTTATTATACTCTAATTACGTCCAAAACTCAAGCAATGCCTACTATCATATCTCCATTATTGGCATATTTTTGCGGCTTATTCACGCCCAAGCATAATATCTTCCTGCAAAAATCCTTCCACCGAAACCACAACAGACATATTTTTCATAAAATCACCTGCTGGAACCGCCACTTTAACGTACTCGCCCGTATGTCCAAGCCAATATGTTTTGCCGCCGATTTCTTTTTCTTCTTCCAAAAGCACTTTTACCCTTCGGCCAATAAAAGTTGCGCGGTATGCCTTGGACTGCTGTTGTTCCAATGCAAGCAAAATATTACTGCGCTCCGTCTTGATTTCTTCCTGAATCTGGTCAGGCATGGCGTCCGCCTTCGTCCCCCTTCTTCTGGAATACTTAAAAATATGCATTTCAAAGAAATTGACTTTCTCAAGAAATGCCTTGGTCTGCATAAACTCTTCTTCTGTTTCCCCGGGGAAACCTACGATCACATCCGTCGTTATTGCACAACTCGGAAAATACTTGCGTAAAAGCTCTGCCTTCCCGAAATACTCTTCCGCGCTATATCTGCGGTTCATACGCTTTAAGGTTGCATCACAACCGCTCTGTAAGGAAATGTGGAAATGGGGGCACATTTTCTCACAGGATGCAATTTCAGCCACGAAATCGTCCGTCAAAATCATAGGTTCAAAAGAACCGATACGAATACGCTCCACCCCTTCGATTGCATTGATATCACGAATCAGTTCCGATAAATATTTCTTCGGATTCTTCTCTTCAAAATCCAAGCCGTAGGAACTGATATGAATACCTGTTAAAACAAACTCCCGGTACCCTTCTTTTACAAGACCGCAGATTTCCTGCAAAACGCTCTCAGGTTGACGGCTTCGCACACGTCCTCTTGTGTAGGGAATGATGCAGTAACTGCAGAAACGGTTGCAACCGTCCTGAATCTTGATATAAGCTCTTGCATGTTCAGCAGTCTGCTCCATCTGCGCATCTTCGAAATCTGCCTTTTTCACATCAACAATCGTTGTGTTATTTAAAGTCTTTCTTAGAAAGTTGCGTTCTTCAACGTTGTGCCCTTCATAATCTGTCTGAATTTCTTCAGCACTACAATCTTCGGCGCATACTTGATTCTCTTCACTTCTGTCTCCTACAGCATCCGCCCGGCTTTCTTCCGAACCGTCTTCCTTCTCTTCCATAAAACGGTCTAAAATCTCTGAAATATTCTTTTTTAAATTATTGCCCACCAGCAAGTCAATGGCATCATCCTGGGCAATACCGAAAGCGTCCGCCTGCACGTAACAGCCAACCGCCACCACAATTGCATCGGGGTTTTGCTTCTTTGCGCGATGTAACATTTGACGGCTTTTACGGTCCGCCATATTGGTTACGGAACAGGTATTTATGATATAAATGTCTGATTTTTGGTTAAAATCAACAATTTTATAACCACTTTTTTGTAAGTTTTGTTGCATTACTTCTATTTCATAAGAATTCACTTTGCAACCAAGGTTATGTAATGCTACACTTTTCATCGAAAACTCCTTATTTTTTGGCAACTTTATCAGTTGACTTTTTTTCGCAAATCAACTACTATAAAGGCGGAAGTTGGAAATGATTTCATACTTCCCCCAAATAGCTAACAATTTATTTTTATTATAGGAGGAAACAAATATGAAGACAGTATCTATTTCTTTAAACTCAATTGACAAGGTAAAATCATTCGTTAATGATATTACAAAGTTTGATTACGATTTCGACTTAGTTTCCGGCAGATATGTAATCGACGCAAAGTCTATCATGGGTATCTTCTCCCTTGATTTATCTAAGCCTATCGATTTAAATATCCACGCTGAAGACGGTGCAGAAGATGTATTAAAGGTTTTAGCTCCTTACATCGTTTAATCCGAATCGGTTTTGAGTTTAAAGCAAGACATTTCGTCTTGCTTTTTCTTTTGCAATTTACAATCTTTTACATCAAAAAGCACCGTCACATCGGCGGTGCTTTCTGAATATACAAACACATTCTCTGTGCTATGATTACTTAATCTCTATGATTTCTCTTTCTTCCACCGCTTTTTTCAACATTTCGTCAATGCAATCCGCAAGATTCTCTTCGTGTTTTGCGATTACTTTTACCACGGGCTTGGTAACCGGATGTTGGGCCACCCAAATAGTACAGCAGTCTTCAAACGGTAAAATGGAAGTTTCATACGTATTGATCTTCTCGGCAATATCTACGATGTCCTGCTTATCAAAGGCAATCAACGGACGGTACACCGGAATGGTGCATACATCGTTGGTGCAGGCAAGACTCTGCATTGTCTGGGAAGCAACCTGTCCGATACTCTCACCGGTAACCAAACCGATGCAATCGTTCTCCAAGCCGATCTGCTCTGCAATACGCATCATATATCTTCGCATAATAATGGTTAACTCATCAGGCGGACATTTCTCGTAAATCGCCATCTGAATTTCCGTAAAATTAATCACATTCAATCTGATAGGACCTGTATATCTTGAAATCAAGGTACCCAAATCCACAACCTTCTGCTTTGCTCTTTCAGAAGTGTAGGGCGGTGCGTGGAAATAAATGGCATCCAGCTTCACGCCACGCTTTGCAATCATATATCCTGCTACCGGCGAATCCAATCCGCCTGATAAAAGCAGCATCGCCTTACCTGCGGAACCTACGGGCATACCACCAGGTCCGGGAATAATAATGGAATATACGTAAATTCTTTCTCTTACTTCCACATAAAGGCTTACTTCCGGCTTATGCACGTCTACTTTCACTTCCGGATACGCATTGAGAATCGCTTCACCGATTAAGCAATTCATCTCCATGGAATTCACGGGATAATTCTTGCGTGCACGCTTCGAGAATACCTTAAAAGTAAAATTCTTATCCTCATAGGTTTCGTCAATATATTTGACAACCTGCTCTTTTAAATCATCAAAACCATTGTCCTCAAGCACCAATACGGGACAAATCGCAATCACACCGAAGACACATTTTAAAGTATCGATTAATTCGTCGTAGTCGAAGTCTGACAAGGCTTCCACATAAATACGCGACAGGCTTTTGTGTACTTTGAATTCACCGTCGCACTTGGCTACGGCACGGCGTACCTGGTCTACCAAAATATCTTCAAAAACATAACGGTTCTTGCCTTTTAAGAAAATTTCTCCGTATTTTAATAAAAATGTACGAGTTTGAAACATGAATACCTCTATCCTCCCGCACACTTTACACGGGACTTTTATTGGAACTTAATAAATTTACGCTTTGTTTCGTTATACTGCAACTGGCTGACGGGAATCTCCACGCCGCTCTTGGTCAAGAAACGATATCTTGCCAAATCCTTTGCCTGGGCAAGATTAATAATATATGAACGATGACATCTTAAAAACATATCCGCCGGCAATTTCTTCTCCATATCGGAAAATTTCATATGTACACTGATGGTTTCTTCAGACGTAATAATGTCCGTGTCGCGTCCCTGGCTCTCAAGATATTCAATCTCAGAGAAAGGAATTCGATAAAAGCGGTCTGCCACCTGGAACTTCAATACGTCTGCAGGTTGTGAAAGCTGATAACCCTCTTTCAGCGCTTCGCGCAATTTCTCGATATTAATCGGTTTCTGCAAATAACGCAACGCGTTAACACTATACCCATCCAATGCATACTCTGCCGTGGAGGAAATGAATACAATCGGTAATTTCTCGCCCAAACGGCGCAGTTCTTTCGCTGCTTCAATACCGTTCATTCCCACCGCAAGAATATCACAAAGTAAAATGTCATACTCCGCATGTTCATCCGACAATGCTTCCGTCATCACACGCATATCTTCAAACGTGGTAATTTCGAATTCAATGCCTTCCTCTTCCAGTACCTGTTCCGTAAGAATTTGATTTATTTGTAAAGATGTAGCTTCGTCATCACAAATCACTACCCGATACATAATAATACCCCCATACTTTTTGTATCTAACAAATAATTATACACATTTTTCATTTTTTTTGCAAGGAAACTACCGATGTATTTTAGCTTTGATGTTCAATCAATGCCTTGGTAATTAATCGCAAGGTGTCTCCGTACATCCGGGCAAACTCTTCATGGTTTTCTTTAATATACTCGATATCCTTATTTTGTCCGGCAAGTTCCATATCATAGGCAACGTCACCCACCTCCAAGGCACCGATATTCCGACACGCTCCCTTGATGGAATGGGCGATAACACCGTAGTTTTCCGCATCTTCTTTTTGCAGGTATTCTTCCAATCCGGCCAGCAGGTTAGAAGCTGCAAAAGTACTCAACACACGGATGTACGCATTCTTATTACCACCGCAATTGCGCAAACCGTCTTCGATAGAAATACCCTTCAACAAATCCAGAATATCTTTCTTTTCTTCCGCCTCTTTCTTCAGCATCGGATTGGTAAAATAAGACCTTGGCGCTGCAATTTCCTTACCGTCCATAATACGAACCTGTTTCGCAATGGGAATCCATTTCTCAAGAATATCGCTTAACTGCTTCATATGAATCGGTTTGGAAATATAATCATTCATGCCGGCTTCTTTAAACTGTCGCTCCACGCCCTTAATTGCATTGGCCGTAAGCGCCACAATGGGCAATTCCTGGGCATACTCCGTTTGAATGGCACGAATCTTCTGTGTTGCCTCCACACCATCCATAAAAGGCATCATGTGGTCCATAAAAATCATATCATAGGGAATCAAATTCTCTTCAATACGGTTTACCGCTTCCAAACCACTTTCTACAAGCACGGGATCAAAACCAAACTTCTTCATCAGTTCGCTGGCAACCTGAAGGTTTACCTTATTATCGTCTACAACCATAACCTTCGCAGACGGCGCACGGAAGGTAATTTTAAACTCATCATTGGATGCAAATACTTTATCATGATTTGCCTCGTAGTTAGAGGGTCGACCATCTTTTACCTTTTGGGGAAGTCGGAAAGAGAATACACTACCTTCGTTTAAAGTACTCTCTACCCAGATATCTCCGCCCATCTGGTTTAAAAGGCTTTTCGAAATAACAAGACCAAGACCGGTACCTTCTACGTTACGGTTTTTACGGGTATCAATCTGTCCGAACGCACGGAAAAGTTTCTTCATGTTTTCTTCCGAAATACCGATACCGGTATCTTCTACTTCCACCTCAAGACAGCCGTCTTTCTCGCTGTTTTTCTGCCAAATAATATGTAAGCGGATATGACCTCTGTGGGTAAAATTCACCGCATTATTTAAGATGTTAATCAACACCTGACGAATACGAAGCTGGTCACCGATTAATACCCTGGGAATGCGGGGATCGATATCAATAATCAGGCGCACACTTTTATTTCGCATACGGAATTCAATAATGCTTAATACGTCATGAATCAGTGAATTGAAATGATATTCATCTTCAAGAATCTCCATATTACCGGAATCAATTTTGGAGAAGTCCAAAATCTCGTTGATAATGGATAACAAACTTTCGGAAGACTTCTGTATCGTAGCAATGTACTCTTTCTCTTCCTTCTGGAAATTCTTCTGTGATAAAAGTTGTGCCATACCGCTGATGGCATTCATCGGCGTACGGATTTCATGGGACATATTGGCAAGGAAGTTGGATTTTGCTTCCAAAGCCTCCTGTGCTTCTTTGTTCTTCTCCTCCATCTTTGCCTTATAAGATTCCACACCGGTAATCAGCATCAGCAACGTAATCATTGCAAAGCAATAGAATAACAAATATATGATATAGATAAATGTCGAGAAGAAAAGATTAATGTCTTCCGTCTGAAAAATACCTACCGCAAGCAATCCGATAAAAGAGAAAATAAAATATTCCACAAAAATACGTTTTTTAACAAACAATGCAATGATTAACGCCTCAGCCATATAAATCATAATCAGCATACCCAAGGTTTCAAGTTGCGCTGAAATAATATAACTGGTCAAAGTCATTGTTACATAGAAACAACGTACAATGGCATTCTCATTACTGATGGTCCGGTATAAAAGCAACGTAAGCAACACCGGCAAAAAACCGATGGATATAAAAAGTGCCTGTTCCAAACCAAACTGGTTAAAGGCATATACCACGTGAAGCAGAACCACACTGAAGAACTCAATAATACTTACGATAATACTTGTCCGAAACGGTAACATTTTATCTCCTTATGGAGAGGGGGATTCGACCCCCCTCCCGCTTATCAAAACACTCACTTATCAGTTGCATCTTTTGTATATCAAATCACTTTTTAACGTCTTTGGAATTTACGAAGCATAGGAATTAACTCCCTTAACGCATTCAAGGCAGAATCAACTTCTTCCTTGGTCGTAAAAACCGAAAAACTGAAACGAACGGTAGATCCCAACAGTTCTTTGGGCAATCCAATCGCTTGCAATGTAGCCGACGGCACCGGCTTATGGGAAGAACATGCACTTCCCGCGGAAATATAAATATTTTTATCTTCCAGCGCGTGCAATAACACTTCTGCCCTGACGCCTTCCACCGAAACACTGGCCACGTGCGGCGCAGCTTTACGGCCTTGGGCTCCGTTTACCGAAACGCCGTCCATTTTACTTACCTGACCGATAAAATAATCTCGCAGGCAGTACATTTTATTGATGTCGCATTCCATGTTTGCATACACCATCTCCGCAGCCTTGGCAAGGCCTACAACACCGGGCACATTTTCCGTTCCGGAACGCATACCTCTCTGCTGTCCGCCACCGAGAATGATGGGTTTGATTTTTACTTTTTCATTGACGTAAAGGAAACCAACCCCCTTCGGTCCGTGGATTTTATGACCGCTGACCGAAAGCAAATCAATCTTCCATCTGCGGGGATAAATTTCCATCTTACCATAGCCCTGTACGGCATCCACGTGGAACAACGTATTAGCATTCTTACGCTTAATAATATCGCCGGCCTGCTCAATGGGCTGAATGGTTCCGATTTCATTGTTTACCGCCATAATGGATACAAGAATGGTATCCGGGCGAATGCTGTTCTCCAAATCTTCCAAACGGATACATCCGCTTGCATCGGGTTGTAAATAGGTGATTTCAAAGCCCTCTTTCTCAAGGTACTTCATACACTGTCCAACCGCCGGATGTTCCATAGGCGTTGTCACAATGTGTTTGCCGCCACGGCAATTCGCCATAGCCGTTCCGATAATCGCCATATTGTCAGACTCGGTTCCGCCCGAGGTATAAAAAATCTCTTTCTCATTCACTTTCAATGTTTTGGCAATTACTTCCGTTGCCTGCTTTAAGTACTGCTCGGCCTTAACGCCTTTCATATGCAGACTGGAAGGATTTCCGTAATCTTCAGTCATCATCTGCGCAACCGCCTGCGCCACTTCATCAAAGCATTTGGTTGTCGCGGAATTGTCTAAATAAATCTCCATAACATTTCCTGCCTTTATCGTTTCATTTCCGCATAAAAGCTCTCTTTCATACAGAAAGAATTTTCTGATATATTATATGCAAACTGCGAAAACATCGTACATCATATATCCCTGTAAAATGCATAATTCCCGAAAGTTTAGCATATAATATTTTTTATCTTTTATTCGCCCTGTCTTACTTCCAACTCATACATAATCCAGGAAAGCACGGTAAAACCTGCAGTCTCCGTGCGTAGAATTCTTTTACCCAGGGAAATTGGCTCCACACCTGCTGCCGCAGCTGCCTCTACTTCTTTCCCCTCAAATCCGCCTTCGGGCCCGATAAAAACCGCCACGGAATTTCCCGATGTAAAAGAGGCAAAAGTTTCCTTGGTCTTACCCATACCCTCTGCAAGCTCGTAAGGGATAATACGATGCTCCATTTTGCTTGCAGCCTGTATCGCTTCGCCCATAGTCATTACAGGGCAAATACGGGGCACTACGGCCCTTTTACTCTGCTTGGCTGCCGCTTCCGCAATAGCCTGCCAGCGGGCAATCTTAGATGCCTCTTTCTTCGCGTCCAATTTGACCACACAACGCTTAGTTGCCACGGGCACAATTTCGTACACCCCAAGTTCCACGGCTTTCTGGATGATTAACTCCATTTTATCAGCTTTTGGTAATCCCTGAAAAAGCGTAACTTTCACGGGCAATTCCACGCCGTCTTCTTTGATAAAAAGAAGCTTACACACCACAGAATCCTCTTCAAAGGCATCAATGGCACAGCGGTACTCCTTACCGTCCACGCCGTTACCAACGGACACTTCTTCACCGACGCGCATACGAAGCACGTTCTTAATGTGATTCACGTCTTTACCCGTTATTAAAATTTGTGTCCCCCGAATCTGTCCGGGGTCTACAAAGAAGTGATACATAATTGTAACTCCTTGATTTTCATTCTGATTCGCAATACACACATACTGCCTGCAAACGCTTGTATTTCACAGTATACACTACCATTGTTGCACGATTACTCCGGTTTCTTCGCAGTTACGCTGACCCACTCGCCCTGACGGGTTACTTCCACAAGTTCAAGGCCGGCCTTCTTCACCACGTCCACAACAAAATCTTCCTTCTCCGCAATAATACCGGAAGTAATGTAAATTGCGCCGGGTTTCATCTGTGCCGTAACAACAGGGGTAAGCACTTCAAGTACGTTGTGTAAAATATTTGCCACAACGATGTCATAGCACTCATAGCCTGCCCAGTCCTGTACTTCCTTTTCGCTAATGATATTTCCAATGATTACTTCGAAGTCCTTCGGGTTGATGCCATTAGCTTCCATGTTCTCCAAAGTTGCGTCCAACGCACAAGGGTCAAGGTCTGTACCCTTCGCATGCTTCGCACCGTACATCAAAGCAAGAATTGCTAAAATACCGCTACCGCAACCCACGTCCAAAATATTTGTCTCCGGCGTTACATACTTCTTAATCTGACGGATACAAAGCTGCGTAGTTTCGTGCATACCGGTTCCGAATGCAGTACCGGGATCAATATGAAGAATCTTCTTATCCGCATCCTCGGGCTTCACTTCTTCCCAAGAAGGAATGACCAGTAATTCATCAATATAAAACTGATGGAAATACTTCTTCCAGTTATTAATCCAGTCCAAATCCTCGGTTTCAGATAAAGTGATCGTTCCTTCGCCGATATCCATAAACATACGGAGTCCTTCCAATTCCTCTTCCACGGAAGCCACCAGTGCATCCATATCCAAATCATCGCCTTCTTCCACGAAGAAATTAAGATATGCCACACCGTCATCTTCTTCCGTCTGAGGTAAAATATCCACAAACATCTGCTCCTTCTCCAAAGGTGTCAAAGGGATTTTATCTTCAATCTGTGCACCCTCAAGGCCTACGTCAGCCAGGGTACAGATAATAATATCTTCTGCTTCTGTTGTTGTTTTTACTGTGATTTTATGCCACTTCATTGTGTGCCTCCTTATGTCTTATTTCTTTTATAAAAATACATATGCTTCTTTTTTAACTATATCTTAAATCATTCTTGGCATCTAAAATTGTTCCTCTTTTACACATCAAGCTCCATCGCCACATGTATAATGCCTTCTTCCAGGAATTCTCCGGAAGTCGTTACAAATCCAAACTTATCATAAAAGCCAACGGCGTGTTTCTGCGCTTCTATGTAGATTTGATTGCACTGCATTTTTGCCTTAATGGCCTTGATGCTTTCTTCCAAAAGCACCCTGCCTACGCCCTTACCGTGCTCTAAGGTCAGTACGCGACCGATTTTTACCACGGACTTATCGTCACTTCTGTAAAAGGCCCGCAGATAGGCAATTACTTTGTCGCCTTCCTTGATAAAACAGTGCATACTTTTATAATCAATATCATCCATATCCTGGTAATTGATATTCTGTTCCATAATAAAAATTTCCGCCCGGGCTTTCAGAATTTCATAAAGCTCCGTAGTGGTTAATTCGTCAAAATTTTTGGTAATTACAATCATCTAAAATACCTTAAATGCCTTCCCGTATTTGCAGTTTTTTACTTGCACTATTCCCTGTCTTCCAAGTCTTGCTTTAATGCCTCGAGGTAAGGCACCAAAACTCCGCTGTGTTTCGGTAAAACATACGCCGGGTTCAACTCCTCATGACGGAAGCTTTTGCGCCCGCCGTTCTGCGCCCTGTCCCAAAACAATTTCAGATACTCAAAAGGGAGATAATACAACTCATCAATGGACGTATAGTAAATCAGGAAAAAGGCGATACCGCCCTGTTTCTCAAACTCCTCCATAAATTGCACCTGGTGTGCGTGAATGTTCTGCAAAGAGAAGGTCAGATTGGCACTTTCTTTGGCATCAAAACACACAGGGATACCCTGCACCGCGCCGATATAGTCTACGGTACTTTTTTGGTCGAAATACGCAAGGGTAATGTGCCTGCTCTTCTGGTCAATCTGCACCGGCGTAATGGGGGTAGGAACCTTCTGAATCAGGGCTAGCCCGTTTTCGCGATATTTTTCATTTGTACGGTTTATCATATCTTCCAGTGTAGAACCGCGAAGACCTCTTGATGACCAAGTCGCCATAATTCACTCCTGCTATCATTTTCAACGCCGACTACATACGTCGCACAAGCATACTCATACATAATAAATTATACACCAGCCTTTTAGCCGATACAAGTAAAACCGGCTTTTTTATGCGGGGCTTCTTACGCCTTTCAATTCTTATTCATAATGCTAACAATTGAAATCTGAGACTTGCTGTGCTAAACTACAGATGAGAGTATTTTATACAAAGGGGGATATACATATGTGTAAAAATGATAAAGTATTAATGATGGCATGTTTTACCGCAGCGTTGGGTGTCGGCGCGTTCCTGATTCCCAAAATGCAGAAGAAATGCTCCAACAAAATATATAAGTCTTACAACCGTAAAGTCCTTCGCGACAAATACGGCATCAAAATCGACAGAAAATAACGGGGGATTGTAAAATGGAAGTCAGTCTTGATAAAATTGCGCAGGATTGTATCACTGCCATCAGTGACCGAATTAAAAACTTAAACACTTTGAATATTATTGTTGCGGGTAAAACCGGCGTTGGTAAGAGTACCTTAATCAACAGCATGTTCCGCGACAACCTGGCCGAAACCGGTATCGGTAAGCCTATCACGCAGCATATGCGTAAAATAAGCAAAAAGGGGGTTCCCTTAAACATTTACGATACCAAGGGATTTGAATTAGGGAAAGATGCCCAGAAGGAAGTTAAAAAAGAAATTCTCGACACCATCAAAGCCGGAATGTCCGGAACCGATGTGAACAAGGCAATTCACTGTATCTGGTACTGCATTAATACCGCTTCAAACCGTATTGAACCGGAAGAAATCGAGTGGTTACGTGACCTTGCCAAAGAAAATTCCGTAACGGAAGTTCCCGTTATCATTGTTTTGACACAGGCCTTCTCGAAACCGAATGCCGAGAAGATGAAGAACTTAATCATGGACGAAAATCTTGATGTTATTCAGGTTGTTCCCGTGTTGGCACAGGATTTCGTTTTTGATGAATCGTTACCTCCAATTAAAGCCTACGGATTGGACGCTTTGCTTGCCGTTATGACGGAAGTTTTGCCGGAAGAACTGCAGGACACGCTACAGAGTGTTCAAATCGCTTCACTCAAGGCCAAAAAAAAGCGCGCACAGGTCGCCGTAGCAACCGCAACAGCGACAGCATTCGGTGAAGGTTTTGCACCGATTCCTTTTGCAGACAGTGCACTTTTAATTCCGACACAGGTCGCAATGATTGCAAGCATTACTGCTATTTACGGTTTGGATATCAACAAGAGTATTATTACCGCCTTCGTATCTTCGGCACTTGGCACAGGTGGTGCTACCATTGCCGGTAAAACCATCGCCGCCAACCTCTTAAAACTGGTTCCCGGCGCAGGTACAGTGCTTGGCGGAACCATTTCCGGCGCAACCGCAGGTGTGATTACCACCGCTCTCGGTGAAGCCTATATTGTTCTTATGGAAGCTATTTATAAGGGCGATTTGAAAGCCTCTGAACTCGGCACACCGGAAGGCAAGAAGAAACTAAAAGAAATCTTTAAAAGGAAAGTAAAAGAAACTACACAGGAAGATGTTCAGAAGAATATTGAACTGGCACATGAAGTTGAGTCGGCTGCAATTGAAGAAAAATCTTCCGCAGTAGAATCTGACATTCCTATAGACACAACCAAACCGGTTAATGACGAAACTCCGGAATCATAAAATTTCTTTTTTGCAATGTATTACCATTACATAATACCTTTTATTAATCATAATATTTTTGCAATAATACAAAAAAAGATGAGGCAGGTGTTATTTTGTTCGAAAGGGCCTTTGTGTTCGTCGGTACTTGAATTGCGTTCTTTGCAATTCTATGTACCGCTACGTAACACAACGGAGCGAGAGCGTCCCTGAGAACAATTAACACCTGCCTCATCTATTCAATTACCCAAAAAATCCTTTTTTCTTCTTACCCTTTTTATCTTTGTCCTTGGGGTCTTTATCCTTGCTTCCCGTAACCTTTTCTACTGCATGCAGGCTGTCTCCTGTCGCCTCATCAAACTGACGCAATAACTCTTTTGCCTCGCTTGAAAGCTTCTCAGGCACAGATACCACCAAAGTCACATAATGGTCACCGCGCACTTCTTTATTACGCAATGTAGGTACACCCTTACCGCGCAAACGCACACGCAAACCGGTCTGTGTTCCGGGTTTTACTTCGTATATTACCTTACCGTCAACGGTATCTACATAAATCTCGCCACCCAAAGCAGCTACCGCAAAAGATACCGACGCAGTGGAATAAATATCATACTCCTGACGCTGGAAAATAGGATGTCTTGATACGATAGGTTCTACCAGAATATCACCGCGAGGACCACCGTTTACACCGGGTTCACCTTTGCCCTGTAATCTTCTGACAATACCATTGTCAATACCTGCAGGAAAGCTTACCGCATAACGCTTTCTGATAGTGGTATAACCGGTTCCGCGGCAGTCGTTACACTTATCTTTTACTACCTTACCGCTACCGTTACATTCGCGACAGGTCTGAACACTACGCATGGTTCCGAAGAAAGAATTCTGCGTAACCACAACCTGGCCTTTCCCCTTACAATTCGGACAGGTTTCAGGACTGGTTCCGGGTTTTGCACCGCTACCATGACAAGTCTGACATTCTTCCTTGGAATCCACTTCAATTTCTTTTTCGGTACCGAATACAGCTTCTTCAAAAGTCAAACGCACAGACTTACGGATATCCGCACCTTTTCTCGGTCCGTTTCCTCTGCCGCTGCTGCGTCTTCCGCCACCAAAGAAATCGCCGAATAAATCACCGAAAATATCCGTGAAATCCATTGTGGAATAATCAAATCCGCCATAACCGCCCCCGGCACCCTGGTCAAAGGCTGCGTGGCCGAACTGATCGTACTGCTTTCTTTTATCTGCATCACTTAAAACAGCATAAGCCTCTGTTGCTTCCTTAAACTTTGCTTCTGCATTGGGATCATCCGGATTCATATCCGGGTGATATTTTTTGGCAAGAGCACGATATGCTTTTTTAATTGCGGCATCATCTGCCCCTTTTTCAACACCAAGGACCTCATAATAGTCTCTTTTCTGTTCTGCCATAATAGTCTCCATTCCGTTGTTTTACAAACAACACCGTAAAATGCGCCATTCCTCATAGCGTCATAAATTCCACGAAAGAAAAGCCTTCCCCGTGGATTTTATAGTATGTAGCGGGGAACTCTTACGAATTCCCCAACTACCTTTTTCTTTTATAAAAGTGGTAACCTTCGATTACACTTCTCTGAAGTCACCGTCGATGATATCGTCTGCAGCACCTGCTGAAGATCCGTCATCATC
This sequence comes from Lachnospiraceae bacterium, assembly GCA_017622505.1. Taxonomy (GTDB): domain Bacteria; phylum Bacillota; class Clostridia; order Lachnospirales; family Lachnospiraceae; genus UBA3766. Next base: position 958 of record JAGAQZ010000121.1, on the reverse strand, counting down.
GGAAGCACCTGCTCCTGCGCCTGTAAACTGGCTCATATCAGGGCCTGCACCGCCGGCACCCTGCATGCTTTCATACATCTTGCTGAAGAGTGACTGTGCCTTTTCCATCATCTTTTCCTGAGCAGCCTTTAATTCAGAAACTTCATCTTCTGTCATTTCCTTATCTTTGGTTCTCTCTAAGATATCTTTTACGTTGTTTAATTCAACTTCCAAGTCAGCCTTGTCAGATTCAGAAATCTTATCGCCTACTTCATTCAATGCCTTCTCTGTCTGGAATACCATTGAGTCAGCATCGTTTCTTGCATCGATGGCTTCTTTACGCTTCTTATCCTGAGCTTCGTACTCAGCAGCTTCTTTTACAGCCTTTTCAATGTCAGCGTCTGACATGTTAGAACCTGCTGTAATTGTAATATGCTGTTCTTTACCGGTTCCTAAATCCTTAGCAGATACGTTTACGATACCGTTTGCATCGATGTCAAAAGTAACTTCGATCTGAGGTACACCACGTCTTGCAGGAGGGATACCGTCAAGACGGAACTGACCGAGAGACTTATTGTCTCTTGCAAACTGTCTTTCACCCTGAACTACATTGATATCTACTGCTGTCTGGTTATCAGCTGCGGTAGAGAATACCTGACTCTTCTTAACAGGGATAGTTGTGTTTCTTTCAATTAATTTTGTAGCAACGCCACCCATTGTCTCGATTGCAAGAGAAAGGGGAGTTACGTCAAGGAGAAGGATTTCGCCGGCACCTGCGTCACCTGCAAGTTTACCGCCCTGGATAGAAGCACCGAGTGCTACACATTCATCAGGGTTTAAGGACTTGCTGGGTTCGTGTCCTGTTAACTGTTTTACCTTATCCTGAACTGCAGGGATACGTGTAGAACCACCTACAAGGAGTACCTTACCTAATTCAGAAGGAGTTACACCTGCATCTTCCAATGCACGCTTAACAGGT
>JAGAQZ010000120.1 GCA_017622505.1 Lachnospiraceae bacterium | reverse complement strand
CTGCGTAAGTTCCTTCTCTTTTCTAAGTTCTTTCAAAAAACGACCGATTTTCTTCTGGTCCATGACGCTACCTCCTTTCATTGACAGAGTACTTCAACTGCTTTACAAAAAACACGACACAAAGCGAGAAATGCCGTTTTTCCGTAAATCAGACATCTTATGTCCGGTATAAAATCAAAGTTCTACCCTTTCATATAATCATGCCGGTAAGCACTTTTCGTAACCAATCCCTCCCGGGAATTCTTTTACTCTTTCTCACTCAACAAATATCCAAATATATGCATACCGAGTTTCAGCACATTATGGCGAAGCAGGTTATTCTTCACCGTAACATAATCATCGCTGATGACCTTGCTTACCAAACCTTCTGTTGTTTCGCGGTCAAGCACTACAGGGTCTTTCTGCTCTAAGGACTCATAACGCTTTGCCATCTTCTCATCAATCGCACCGTCGTTTGCAACTACCACATCTACCTTGCGTTTACCAAGGTACTGATTGATTAAGCGAATATGGTCAGACACCTTGAAATCCTCCGTTTCTCCGGGCTGGGTCACCATATTGCAAACATACATAATCTTGCCCTTGCTTCGATCAATCGCTTCCACGATTTCCTCGCAAATCAAATTCGGAATAATACTTGTAAAAAGGCTTCCCATACTAAGCACAATCAAATCTGCCTCTTCCAAGGCCCGAACTGCTTCCTTGGTGGGTACAGGCTTCTCCTTATAAAAGACGCGTTTTACGGCGTTTTTATTCTCCGTAATATTATGCTCACCTTCCACTACGCTTCCATCTGCCATCTCGCCCATCAGGACAACATTATCTTCCGTCAGGGGCACGACCTTTCCTTTTAGGTTGAAAACCTTACTCAGCGCCTCAATGCCGTCCGACAAATTACCGGTAATTTCGGAAGACGCCGTTAAAAGAAGATTTCCCACGGTATGACCGTCCAAATCGCTGGTGGTATGAAAACGGTAATTAAAAAGCTCCATAACCAAAGGCTCCGTCTCGGACAACGCAACCAAAACTCTTCGTATATCTCCAACTGCCGGAATGCTGAATTCTTCACGCAAAACGCCGGTACTTCTTCCGTCATCGCACACGGACACAATCGCCGTCAAATCCACGGGAAATTCTTTTAGCCCGCGAAGCAAGGTTGACGAACCGGTGCCACCGCCCAAAACCACAACTTTTCTTTTCATGGAAACCTCCTGCCACTACTTTTTCTTTCCGTTTTTATAATGTAATCTGTCTTTTCTTCCATATTCAAAAATAGTATTTTCTCTGCTTTTCATATTATCACATTCATTTTCTTACGAAAAGAAAATCTTCATTTCGCATATATTTTTCTTTTTGTCAAATACTATAAAAACAAAATACTTTTTGAATTATTTTTTATTTTTTCAAACAACTATTTTACAATATAAGGAGACTTCTATGAACAAAGACAGAAAAGAATTAGGGGCGGAACTTGCATACGCAGCATTAGATGATGTGCCTACCCCCAAGGCAGACGCCAAGGAAATCGTCGGCCTTGTAAAATCAAGCGGCCGCATTACCGGCTATCAATTATCGAATGGTGCAACCGTATCCAAAGAAGAAGGCGTCGCCATGGCCAAAGCCGGCGATATCAAAGGCGTTGGTGTCGCGCACCGTAAGGATTCCGAATATCTTAAATCCCTGCCCGATGGCACGGAAGACAACAACCTTGGAAACTTACCCTCCGTAAGCGGCTAACCGACTTTTATCATTCTTGACAAACAACAAATATAAAATGCGAGAAGAATGATTACCGATTTAGTTTATGCAGATTTTGCATTATAACATAAAAATATGACGCCGGAAACAATTTATCAATTCGAAGGGTGTTTTGTACCCGTCGGCATTTGGGTTGCGTTCTTTGCAACCCTATGTGCCGCTACGTGGGACAACCAAGCGAAAGCGTCCCTGAGAATGATAAATTGTATTCCAAGTTATAGTTTTTTACAAAATGCAAAATCTGTTTCTCTGTACTCCTTGTAATCATTCTTCACGCTTTTATCCATATAAAAAGGGGTGCCAAACGGCACCCCAAATGAATAAATTTTATGAACTTGATTTCTCTTCCGCGCTGGTACACTCTTCGTACGCTTTCAGAATCGTTGTCTGAATGTACTCGCGTGTATCTGCTTTAATCGGATGGGCTATATCACGAAACTCGTTCTCTGCAGTCTTTCTGCTGGGCATTGCAATAAACAAACCCTTCTCGCCTTCGATGATTTTGATATCATGAACTACAAATTCCTCATCCAAGGTGATTGAAGCGACTGCTTTCATCTTGCCTTCATTAGAAATCTTACGTACGCGAACATCTGTAATGGTCACGATAACCCTCCTTCCCCTCTAGGACAGTTGCTGTTAACACAAAACATTAGTTACTAAATATCGTATCTTTCATTCTTCTCGATTAATACTTTAATCTCGCCTTCACCTACATAGTAAGAATTAGCACGGATGGTGTCACGGCTTTCTACGATGCAGTTCTCGATATGCGTATTGTCACCGATATATACATCATTTAAAATGATGGAATTCTTAATGGTACAGTTGTTACCTACAAATACCTTCTTGAAGATAATGGAATTTTCAACCTTACCGTTGATGATGCTACCACTGGATACAAGGCTGTTCTTAACATCAGAACCAACATTATACTTAGCAGGTGCCAAATCATCTACCTTAGAATATACTGCAGGATATTCACGGAAGAAGTAGTTTCTTACGTCAGGCTTTAAGAAGTCCATGTTTGTCTCATAGTAATCTTCTACAGACGCGATGTTCTTCCAGTAATCCTTCATCTTATAGCCGAAGATTCTCTTCATTCCTTTGTAACGGATTAAAATATCCGCTACTAAGTCATGTCTTCCTTCTTCTGCAGACTTCTCGATTAATTCAATTAAAAGTCTTCTTCTGATTACGTAGATACCGCAGGAAACTGTGTTGGATTTCGCAACAACGGGTTTCTCTTCAAATTCTTCGATGCGGCTTTCTTCGTTCATCTTAATCACACCGTATCTGTCTACGTTCATACCTTCCGGCATGTCCTTGCAAACTACAGTGATATCAGCTTTTTTATCAATGTGGTATTCCAAAACCTTATTGTAATCCATCTTATATACGCAATCGCCGGAAGCAATTACAACATACGGCTCATGGCTGTTCTTTAAGAAATCAAGGTTCTGGTAAATAGCATCTGCAGTACCGCGGTACCAGTTGCTGTTGTCTGCTGTAACAACGGGAGTAAATACATACAAACCGCCCTGCTTACGACCGAAGTCCCACCACTTGGAAGAACTTAAGTGCTCATTTAAGCTGCGTGCGTTGTACTGTGTTAAAACTGCCACACGCTGAATGTGAGAGTTTGACATATTACTCAATGCGAAGTCAATACTTCTGTAGCTACCTGCTACGGGCATAGCGGAAATTGCTCTCTTCTGAGACAATTCACGCATTCTGTGGTTGTGGCCACCGGCCAAAATAATTCCAATCGCTCTCATTATTCGTCACCTGCCTTAATCAAAGTTTTTCCACTGCCAAGGTACATATCGGGATAATCTGCTACAGTAGTATTACCTGAAACTACTGAGTTCTTACCTACGGATACACCGTTGGGAACCACTGTCTTTTCGCCAATGGTTACAAGGCCGTGATTATAAATGTGAGGCGCTGTATCGTTGTCGATTTCTTCGCCGACACCAAGTTTAACATCGTTACCGATGATAACGTTTTCTGCAATGATACCCTTGTTGATTTCGCAATTCTTTCCGATGGTGGTATCGTTCATAATAATGGAATCACGAACTACCGTACCTTCTTCAATGGTTACCCCACAACCAATGATGGAATTGTAAACTTTACCGCAAATTACGGAACCTTCTCCAATCAGACACTTCTCTACCACGCTGTCAGCTGACATATACTGAGGCGGTAATTTATCACTCTTTGTATAAATCTTCCAATAATCTTCATAAAGGTTGAATACGGGAACGATATCGATAAGTTCCATATTTGCTTCCCAATATGAATGCAATGTTCCAACGTCTTTCCAGTATCCGTTGTATTCATAAGCATATAAAGGTGCTCCCTTTTCATGACAGTAAGGAATAATATGCTTACCAAAGTCAAGGTTGGGCTGGTCAGCCTTTGCAAGCAGTGCTTCTTTCAAAGTCTTCCAGTTAAAGATATAGATACCCATAGAAGCAAGGTTACTTCTGGGGTTCGCAGGCTTCTCTTCGAAGTCTACAATCTTGCGGTTTTCGTCTGTAATAACGATACCGAATCTCTTCGCTTCTTCCAAAGGCACGGGCATAGCAGCCAAAGTAACTTCTGCACCGTTCTGCTTATGGAAATCAAGCATTACTTCATAATCCATCTTATAAATATGGTCACCTGATAAAATCAGGACATATTCCGGATTAAAGCTGTCCATATAATCGATGTTCTGGTAAATAGCGTTTGCAGTACCTGTGTACCATTCGCTGTTAGTACTCTTCTCGTAAGGAGGTAATACGGTTACACCACCGATGTTACGATCCAAATCCCAAGGAATACCGATACCGATATGTGTGTTCAGACGAAGCGGCTGATACTGTGTTAAAACACCTACCGTGTCAACGCCTGAGTTGATGCAGTTACTCAAAGGGAAATCGATAATACGATACTTTCCGCCAAAAGCCACTGCCGGTTTTGCTACTTTCGCTGTCAGAATACCGAGACGGCTACCCTGACCACCTGCAAGTAACATAGCAATCATTTCTTTCTTGATCATGTCTTCACCCCTTAGCTGTATTTGTGTCATTTCTGCACTGATTTTATAATAAGAAAGAAAACCCCCAATTGTTTTCTCACCTTATATGTAATCCCCGCATACACATAAAACATAACTTCATTTCTTCCG
>JAGAQZ010000119.1 GCA_017622505.1 Lachnospiraceae bacterium | reverse complement strand
GAACATCTCATAAAAGTCGCCCAAACGATAAAAAAGAATACAATCCGGGTATTCCTGCTTGGTTTCCATATATTTTTGCATCATGGGTGTCATTTCAGCCATGTGTCTTCTCTCCTGTTTCTTGGAATTGAACCGATTTTTGGATGCTTCTTCGTATATTTATTAGGGGCGGATATTTTGTGTTCAATACGGACACGCTTTCGCTCGGTTAAGAATCGTAGCGGGCACTAAATTCGTGCCACATTACATTTGCACTCATTAAGTGCCGACGTTCTTAAACGGTCCTTAATTGAAACACAAAAATCCTTCCCCAAATTAATTTTATCAAATAATGCATCCAAAAATCGGAATTTACTTCTTCAAAAAATCAGCACGGATAGTACGCACATCTAGCTACGTACTTCCGAGAATTTGTTTTTATAAATATTTTAAATACGAATCATTGTAAGGATTGATTTAAATAACAATGCAAGCACAAACACAACAATAAACTCAATAATAAACAAAAGAATTTTATTGTTTTTACGTTTCTTTACTTTTGATATTAAACCACTCGTATAGAACAAAATCATAATCGGTGAAATAATCACCAATACCAGACAGTAAGTTGATAATGTTCCCAACATGAAATATGTTTCCGGAATATCGCAGATGCCAAGCACCCCATATAACAGCAGGGCAACAACACCTGTAATACTTAGGCTACGAACTTCCTTCAACATATTTTCTTTCTCTAAATCAGCATAATTCGACAAACTCTGTGCCACTTCTTTTACTTCTTCATTCATACTCTCGTTTTTCCTTTCTCCATTGACAATTTCAGGAATACTTACATCATAAAGTTCCGCCAATTCAATCAAGATGGAGATATCGGGCATGTTATTCCCGGTCTCCCATCTTGATACTGTCCTTCCGGAGACATTTAATTGTTCTGCAAGCTCTTCCTGTGTGATACCTTTTTGTTTACGAAGCTCTTTTAAGAAGCTTCCAATTTTTTTCTGGTCCATTTAGGTTCCTCCTTTCACTTGCAGAATATGAATTTTTGCCAGTTTTCAACACGACATAAAACGAGAAAAAGCCGTATTTTCGAAACTCGACAAAATTGTCTATTCATATTTTCAAACTTATTACATATGTTTTTCTTCTGATTTTACTTCTCAGCCAAGCTTTCTGCTCTCTTTAATGCATCATCAATATGCGGACAGAAGTTTTCGGCACCAACCTTGTCATAAAATCCTGATTTCTTCATAACATTCATAGGCTGTTCATTTACGTGGGATAAAATTAATGTCATGCCTTTCTTCTTGCAAGCGTGACGGATTTTATCCAGGTTACGCATTGCGGTTGCATCAATTGCATTTACACTTCTCATGCGAAGTACAAGGCAGTTATGGTCACCCTCCAAAGAAATATTCATAATTTTATCCGCAACACCGAAGAATAAGGGACCGCTTAATTCGTATACACGAGTATTTGCGGGCACCACTTTTAAGTCAATGCTGTCTTTGTCGTTTTCATCATCAATATACTTCCACGACTGCACATCGGTTACATCGCTCATTCTCTTCATAAAGAGAATTGCCGCAAGTACCATACCAACTTCAATTGCCACTACAAGGTCGAAAATTACGGTTAAGAAGAAGGTAACCAAAAGTACCAAAATATCGCTCTTGGGCGCTGATTTTAACAAGGTTACGATTTCTCTCCAACCTGACATATTGTACGCTACCTGAAGAAGGATTGCTGCGATGGTAGGCATGGGAATCCAGCTTGCGTAAGGCATCAATACCACAAGGATTAAAAGCAATACAATCGCATGAACCATACCTGCGATAGGGGTTCTACCGCCGCTCTTTACGTTGGCAGCAGTTCTTGCAATCGCGCCTGTTGCGGGGATACCGCCAAAAAGGGACGAACCGATATTACCGATACCCTGTGCAACCAACTCCATATTGGAACGATGCTTTGAATTTACCATACTGTCTGCTACTACGCAGGATAAAAGGGACTCAATCGCTGCCAAAATTGCAATGGTAAAAGCATCGGGAATAATTCCCTTGATTAACTGTAAATCAAATGTAGGCATTACAAACTTCGGTAAACTATTTGAAATCGTATATAAGTCGCCGATGGTCTTAACATTCATACCGCCCAATTTTACCATAAGCACGCCAACTACTACGGCAATTAAGGAACCGGGAATGCTAACGAATACTTTTACGATAGCTTTTACGACTTTATTTGACTTCTCTGTAGCCTTGGCAATTTTATTCCAAGCAAAGGGCCATACAATCAGAATTGCCAAGCAAATCATACCAACCAAAAAGGCCTGCCAGTTGAAAGTACCGATATTATGAACTACGGCCTCAGCCTTTTCTACAGTTTCAATTAAAACAAGACCTTCGGGATAGGTAAGTCCAAAGAAATCTTTTAATTGACCAACCGCAATGGTTACTGCGATACCCGCGGTAAAACCTGTAGTAATGGTATAGGGAATGAATTTAATGAGACTTCCGAATTTTAAAAGACCCATTAAAATCAACAAAACACCCGCAATGATAGTTGCCCAGAACAACTTGGACATACCGTTTTCCTGCAGTGCGATACCTGCAACAATGGTTGCAAATGCTGCTGTAGGACCTGCAATCTGTACTCGGCTACCGCCAAAGAAGGAAATTAAGAATCCTGCGATGATTGCGGTATAAATACCCTGCTCAGGACCAACACCTGAAGCAATGGCAAGGGCGATGGATAAGGGCAGGGCTACAATTGCAACCACAATACCTGAAATCACGTCCTTAATAAACTGTTCTTTTGTGTAGGTTTTCATGACTGAAAACAACTTCGGTTTTAACTTTTCCATTTTAAACAAGCTCTCCTATGTAATAGAATCCCTT
>JAGAQZ010000118.1 GCA_017622505.1 Lachnospiraceae bacterium | reverse complement strand
TCTGCGGTGACCGGCGCTGCACTTATGGTTAAGAAAGCGGATTACGACGCCGTCGGCGGTTTGGATGAGAATTATGCGGTGGCCTTGAATGATGTGGACTTCTGTCTTCGTTTAAGAGAAAAAGGCCTTTTGAACGTGTTTACGCCTTTTGCGGAAGCGTACCATTATGAATCGGCGTCCAGAGGACTGGATACGGTGCCTGAGAAGGCAAAGCGCTATGAAGAGGAGTGCGCACGCTTTAAGGAGCGCTGGAAAGAGCTTCTTTCTAAGGGAGATCCTTACTACAATCCGAATTTTACCTTGGACAGAAGCGATTATTCGTTGAATGTGCCGAAAAAATAGCTGTAAAAGGCTTAAAAATAGGAAGTTTGCAGAGGGCGTTTCGTCTTGAATATTCTGCTGACTTAGTGTAAAATCTTTGTGGGAAAATGAAAAAATTGGGGAAATAACATTTTTACGGGGCGAAAATGCCCATACTTAGAATGGAGGCAATGTATGAATTACAAAGATCAGTATCAGTTCTGGCTTGAAGATGATTATTTCGATGCAAAGACCAAGGAAGAATTAAAGGCAATTGCCAACGACGAAAAGGAAATCGAAGACCGTTTTTATCGTGAATTGGAATTCGGTACTGGCGGTTTAAGAGGCGTAATCGGTGCAGGTACTAACAGAATGAACCTTTACACCGTACGTAAGGCAACCCAGGGTCTTGCTAATTATATTTTAAAAATGGGTACACAGGATAAGGGAATCTCTATTGCATACGATTCACGTTTCATGTCCCCTGAATTTGCAGATGAAGCAGCACTTTGTATGGCTGCAAACGGAATTAAGGCATATGTATTTGATGCATTAAGACCTACACCTGAGCTTTCGTTCTCAGTTCGTTATTTGGGATGTACTGCAGGTATCGTAATTACTGCAAGCCACAATCCTCCTGAGTACAACGGCTACAAGGTATATTGGGAAGACGGCGCACAGGTAACTTCACCCAGAGACGTTGATATTATCAACTGCGTAAAAGCAGTAACAGATTACCACACAGTGAAGACTATGGATAAGCAGGCGGCAATCGATGCAGGCCTTTACATTACCATTGGTGCTGAAATTGATGATGCTTTTATCGCGGAATTGAAGAAGCAGATTATCAATCCTGAAGTGATCAAAGAAGTTGCAGACGATATTAAGATTGTATATACACCTTTTAATGGTACAGGTAACGTTCCTGCACGCCGTATTTTAAAAGAAAACGGTTTCAAGAACGTATACGTGGTACCCGAGCAGGAAATGCCGGATCCGAAGTTCACTACTTTGGATTATCCCAATCCCGAAGATCCCAAGGCGTTCACACTTGCATTAAAACTTGCAAAAGAAGTGCAGGCTGACATTGTGCTTGCAACCGATCCCGATGCGGACAGACTTGGTATTTATGCATATGATACCAAGAGCGGTGAATATGTTCCTTTTACCGGAAATATGTCAGGTATGTTGATTGCGGAATATATTTTAAGCCAGAGAAAGGCTAACGGCACTATGCCTGCAAATCCTGCGTTGGTTAAGACAATCGTTACAACCAATATGGCGGATGTAATCACTAAGGCTTATGATGTTAAGATGATTGAAGTTTTAACAGGATTTAAATATATCGGTGAGCAGATTAAGTGGTTTGAAGAGAATAACACTTACAATTATGTATTTGGTTTGGAAGAAAGCTATGGCTGTCTTGCAGGTACACATGCAAGAGATAAGGACGCAATCGTAGCGGTTATGTGTCTCTGTGAAGTGGCTGCATGGTGCAAGAAGAACAACAAGACCGTTTGGGATATGATGGTTGAAATGTACGAGAAGTATGGCTATTTCAAAGAAGATTTATATACCATTACCATGAAGGGTAAAGATGGTGCAGAGCAGATTGCCGCAATTATGGAGAAACTTCGTGCAAATCCTCCTAAGGAATTTGGTGCTTGGAAGGTAAAAGAAGTGCGCGATTACAAGAGCGGTAAGACTGTAAATCCCGAAACAGGCGAAGAAGGCGAAACAGGTTTACCTACTTCTAACGTTCTTTACTTTGATTTATCCGATGATTCATGGTGTTGCGCAAGACCTTCCGGAACAGAGCCCAAGATTAAGTTCTATATGGGTGTTAAGGGCAGCAGTTTGGAAGATGCAAGCGTAAAAGTAACAGCATTGACAGATGCTTTAAAGGCAAAACTTGACTAGTATAAGCCTTTTATGAGGTGGACTGATGGGAAAAGATTTGGATTCCATTGCAAAAACAAGAAGATACCTTCGCAGAAACGGTTTGAAAAGAACCGTTTCTGCTGTTATGGAAAGAATCAGTGCGCCGAAATATGCAGAATTTAATTTTACCCCTCTTACAGAGGCGGAAATCAAAATAATGCAGGAGTACGAGTTTGTAAATCCTGCCAAGATAAGCATTTTGGTTCCGGCGTATCGAACGAATCCTACATTCTTCAGGGAATTATTGGATTCGGTGATTGGGCAGATTTATCCATGTTGGGAGTTGGTGATTGCGGATGCCAGCGGAAATAACGATTTGGAAGCGATTGTGGATGAATACAGAGGCAAGCTTTCGCAAGAGAGTAGTATTGTATATCTGACACTTGCGAATAATGACGGTATTTCCGAGAACACCAATATGGCCTTAGAAGCTGCGACGGGAGACTATATCGGTCTTTTGGATCACGACGATGTGCTGACGCCGGATGCTTTATTTTATGTAGGGCGTGCAATTGAAAAAAGTGCGCCTGTTTTGATTTATTCTGATGAAGACAAGACGGATGCAGGGCTAAAAACGTTTTACGAGGCTAATAGGAAGAAAAAGTTAAATCTAGACTTAATTTTAACCAATAATTATATTTGCCATTTCTGCGTAATGAAGGCGGATGTGATGAAGGGGTTAAAATTCCGTAAGGAGTTTGACGGTGCCCAGGACTTTGATATTATTTTAAGATGTATTGCAGGCTTAAAAGACGATACAGAAGCGATACATATTTCACGTATACTGTATCATTGGAGATGTCATAGCGAATCCACAGCGGTGAATACGGATTCCAAGCAATATGCGTATGAAAACGGTAAGCTTGCGGTAGAAGATTATATCAAAAATCGTGGTTGGAATGCCCGGGTGGAGCATATGTCTCATCTTGGCTTTTACCGGATAACCTATGAGCCTGATATTTTCAGTAATCGTCCTGAGGTCGGCATTGTAGCAGGACCTGTTTACAAGGGTGGTAAAATCATCAGCGGCGCCATGAAACGTGACGGAACGGTGATGTATAAAGGATTGCCGAAGGGATTTAGCGGATATATGCACAGAGCAGCGCTTATGCAACAGGTTGGTGCCGGCGATGTAAGAAATATGATGATTCGTCCGGAATTGCAGGAGTTATGGGACAAAGAAGTTGTTCCTAAGATGCAGGAGAAAGGTTGCGATTATACCGAATTGAGTGTGGCTTTTTGCGAGCAAGCAAGGCTGAGGGGATATGTTGTAGTATACGATCCGCAATTAGAGAAGATGCATTAAGTGCAGTGCGATATTTGTTGTGTTTGAAAATATATGGAAAAATATATGAATTGATATTTTTTGTGAAAGATAGTTTGACATTTAGACAGAAAGGGTGGCAGTGTGAGCAAAACAGCGGTTGTAATCCCGAATTACAATGGAATAAAGTTTCTTCCGGACTGCCTGAATTCCTTAAAACAGCAGTCTGCCAAGGATTTTGACGTGATTGTGGTGGACGATTGTTCC
>JAGAQZ010000117.1 GCA_017622505.1 Lachnospiraceae bacterium | reverse complement strand
CAATACATAATAGAGCTCTGCTTCGTTGCAATCCTTAAGGCTTTTGCCATAAATTCTCTCTGCAGTCTTTGCAAGCTCTGTTTCCATATTTGCTTCTAAAAGTTGTTTTTGAATCATTTCAGACTGTACTGACATTTCAAACTTCCTTTCTTACATAAAAACATCTTCTCATACGTTCATTAGTTTACACGAAAAAGTAAAGATATGCAAGTATAAGCACATTGTAAAAATGCCGAAAAATATAGAACTTTGGGAAATTTTATTATGAATTATTGTTTAGCGTTTTTGCCTGTCAATCCACATATAACAAAAGAAAAACGGCTGTCCGATTCCGGACAACCGCTCATTCACATTTTATACCCCATATCCAAAGGGATTAATCATCAAATATACGAAATACACCACATATGCGCCAAGAAGCACTGCACCGCCCCAGCGTTTCAACTTGCAATCCTTGTTCATTACAAAAAGGAACAGAAGCAATGCCGCAACCGCAGCTACAATATTATCCACAACAAATGCTTTCTGATAAGATACCGGTGTAATCAATGCCGTAGTACCAAGTACGAAAAGCACGTTAAAGATATTACTTCCTACGATATTACCGATGGCAATATCTGCTTTCTTCTTAATCGCAGCGATAACAGAAGTTACAAGTTCAGGTAACGAAGTACCCAGGGCTACGATTGTAAGACCGATCAAACGCTCACTCCAGCCCATGGAAGTTGCAATGGCTGTTGCACCGTCTACCGCGAAATCACTACCGAATACAATCGCTACACCACCGATGATAATCTTAAGAATCAGCCAAATGATAGGCGCTTTCTTCTTTGCCTTCTCTTCCTCTTCTGCCGGTGCATTATTCTTGCCTTTTAATGCAGTTCTTAAAAGATATACAAGGAATGCAATCATACCTGCCCAGAGAATCAAACCGTCTACCCAGCCAATTTTGCCGTCAAACACGCCGAGAAGCATCATCAAAATCGTTGTAAAAATAACAAACGGCATTTCGATGGCACGGGTATTCTTCTGTACTGCCAACGGTGTAATAACCGAAGCTAAACCTAAAATAATTAGAATATTAAGAATATTACTTCCCACAACATTACTTACTGCCAAATCCGCACTGCCTTTTAAGCCTGCAGAAATACTTACTGCAGCTTCCGGTGCACTGGTACCGAAGGCCACAATGGTAAGACCAATGACAATCTGAGGAATCTTCATACGCTCCGCAACTCGGCTGGCACCGTCTACGAAGAAATCAGCACCCCAGATTAACAAAGCAAAGCCTACAACCAATAATAAAATTGCCAACCATAAACTCATTGTTTTGTCTCCATTTCTTATATTGTATCTTATTTTTCTTAACTAATTCTTTACCAATCTTACCTATTATAGCACTCTTTTAGCAGAAAACAAATAAAAAAATTATGTTTTCACAAAATAAGCACATTTTATAATAACGCAATAAAAAAGACGGTTATTCCTGCTCAGTAGAATAACCATCTTTTTATTATGAGAAAAAACAATAGAACTATGCGTTTTGATACTGTTACGGACAAAACCGCGCAAATACTTTTATACGCCGTATCCGAAGGGATTAATCATCAAATAAACGAAATAGATGACATAGGACACCAATAAAATTCCGCCACCGATACGTTTTAACTTGCAATCCTTGTTTAATACAAGTACCCATAAAAGTACTGCAATTACCAAGGCTACAATGTTATCAATGATAAAAGCTTCCGTATATGCTACGGGTGTAAGTAACGCTGTTGTTCCCAAAACGAATAAAATGTTAAAAATGTTACTGCCCACGATGTTACCGATTGCGATGTCTGCATTTTTCTTCATGGCCGCAACTACAGAAGTTACCAGCTCAGGAAGAGAAGTACCCAAAGCTACAATGGTAAGACCGATTAATCGCTCGCTCCAGCCTACGGATGTTGCAATAGCAGTTGCACCGTCTACCGCGAAATCACTACCTAAAACAATTGCCACACCACCGATTAAAATTTTACCAATCAGCCAAATCAACGGTGCTTTCTTTTTCTTTTCGTTCTGCTCTTCTTCCTGTTCTTCGTTTTTACCTTTTTTCGCAATGTTTAAAAGATAAACCAGGAACAGAATCATACCTGCCCAAAGAATCAAACCGTCTACCCATCCAAGTTTGCCGTCGAACATACCAAGCAACATCAGAATGATTGTTACAATCATTACATAGGGCATTTCATATTTTCTGGTGGCTTTCTGCACGGCAAGCGGCGTAATCAACGCTGAAATACCCAGAATAATACCGATATTCAAAATATTACTTCCCACAACGTTACTAACCGCCAAATCCGCGCTGCCTTTTAAACCTGCCGAGATACTTACCGCCGCTTCCGGTGCACTGGTGCCGAAGGCTACAATGGTAAGACCGATAACAATCTGCGGAATTTTCAACCTTGCCGCAACGCGACTTGCGCCATCCACAAAAAAGTCAGCCCCCCAGATTAAAAGGGCGAAACCAATTACCAACAAAAGAATTGCTAACCATAAACTCATATTGTTTACTCCATTTCTCATGCATCTACTTTTATGTATGCACGATATTATTTTTTTCAACACATTATAGCATTCTTTTGATAAAAAAAATCGGGTTAGGGCGGTTCTTAACTAAATCTTAGCCGATAGTCATTGATGTCAACGTTGATGTCAAATCACAGAGTTGAGATACACTTCGTGAATCTCAACTCTGATTAGCAGTCGTCAAATGCCCATCGTGCTTGCACGTATGAGCGCTTGCCTCGTTGCTATAACAAATAAGACCACACGACTTTCATCGTATGGTCTTAAAAACGCCCATTTTCGGGCCATATGCGGATGACAGGACTTGAACCTGCACGTCGGGGACACCAGAACCTAAATCTGGCGCGTCTGCCAATTCCGCCACATCCGCTTACGTTGCCGGACAACCTTTTTGTAGTCCGCAACTATTATGTTGTACGTGTTCTATTGTATGATAGAACACCTCATTTTGTCAATTCAACTTAGAGTATAAAATTTAGAAGTCTTTTCACCCAAAACGTTCCGAAATAACCACCTTACACATTGTCCGGAATGTGACGAATCGTCTTTTTGTGCACAAGAATCATAAACAGTGTACACATAATCATAGACGCCACTTCTGCGATAGGGAATGCCCACCACACAAGGCTCAACTGTCCGGTCAGCGAGAACAGATATGCCACAGGAATTAACACTGCAAGCTGACGCGCAATGGAAACCCACATACTGTAGAAACCGTGTCCAAGCGCCTGAAAGGAACTACTGAGAATGATACAATACGCCGCAATCGGGAAATGCACACCGATAATGCGAAGTGCCACCTGACCCATTTCCATCAAATCGCCCTCTGCATTAAACAGCAGCAACAACTTGTCGGGAATTAAAATAAAGCAAAGCATACCTATGATAAAAATGATTTCCGCATATAAGATACCAAGCTTAATTGCCTTCATCATACGGCTTCTTTTACCTGCACCGAAATTATATGCAATAATCGGCACCAAACCGTTGTTTAAACCGAATACCGGCATAAAGAAGAAACTCTGAAGCTTGTAATATACGCCAAATACGGTTGCCGCGGTATCCGCAAAGGACAGAAGAATCTGATTCATCAAATAGTTCATAATCGAACCGATGGCCTGCATAATGATGGACGGAAAACCTACGGAATAGATTTTTAAAATCATTTTACCGTCCGGTTTGAAACCGCGGAACGAAATATATATTTCTTTATTGAACTTATAATTTAAGAATACCGCAAGACAACCCGCGCACACCTGTCCGATTACCGTAGCAAGTGCCGCGCCGGCAACACCAAGCTTCGGAAATCCCAACAAACCAAAAATCATAATCGGATCCAGAATCAGGTTAATTACCGCACCGGTGGCCTGGGTAATCATGGAAAGCACGGTTTTACCCGTAGATTGCAGGAGACGTTCAAAGGTCACCTGCGTAAAAATACCGATTGAACAACAACAAACAATGGTCAAATACTGAATTCCGTACTCCGTAATCGCCGGGCTTTCGGTACCCTGCATATAATAGAAAGGTTTTACCAGAAAAATACCGACAAATACAAAAAGCAAAGAGCTCAAAATCATAAGAAAAATACCATTTGTCGCCGACTTATTAACAGCCTCTTTATTTTTCTCACCCAAAGCCTTGGACAGCACCGCATTGATACCTACACCGGTACCTCCACCCACTGCCATACACAATACCTGTACGGGGAAAGCCAGCGAAACCGCTGTCAACGCATCTTCGCTCAGCTTAGCAACGAAGATACTGTCTACAATATTGTATAAAGACTGCACCAGCATAGATGCCATCATCGGAATGGACATACTAAGCAACAGCTTATTCATGGGCATCGTGCCCATTTTATTTTCTTCATTATAAAAATCACTCATAAATACTCACTTTCATACAAGGATTCCACCTTGTCTATTATATTTCGTTTGCGCACAAGGCTTATTTTATATCTAAAATTTTTTATTGTAAAGACAAACTCTAAAGTTTTATTTCATGAATTATGCCGCAACCTACGTCCATATTAAACAACGTGCATAAATGTGATAAAAACAACATATATATACCATATTTTAGTAAAAAAGCATTGTTTTTTTGACAAAATTGGAATATTATATTATTAAGTTTTAGGATTTCCTAAAACGATGAATATTGCCAAAATCAATCGTCTTTCCGATTGTTTTTCCCTTTAACAGAAAAGCACAAGGTAACCCCTATACCTTGTGTTTTTCACCGTTTATAAGCAAAAAAGCGGACCCTTCCGGTCCCGCTTTATTTTTTTATTCACGCAGACATCGTAATCTGCATATCGATTAACACCAAAATATCATCTACTTTTACGCCCAAAACAGCGGCCAACACACTTCCATCCCTCATATTAATCGGAATCAGCACTTTCTCATCTTTGTGGGCCGCAATTGCCCCTTTTCTCAAAATCATTTCACCTGTATCGATATAATTATGAATGGTATGAAAAGCGTCTGTCGCCGCAAGGCTACATCTGTCAAGAATAATCTGTGCAATCAACTCGCGGTTTCTCTTTGCAAACTGCTGACAGATTTCCACATCCGCAAGATAGTCCTCGAAATACTGACCATACAGGAAACACAAGTCCTCAGGTATGGTCGTAGGGCCGTTCGCCTTTTTCCAGGCAATCTCTTTTAACGCCGCCTGGATTTCACTGCGTCTCCCCTGCTCCTTGTATGTACGAATGATTTCATCACGCATTTTAAAATAGTCTTCTATGCCGCGATTCAATTCCACAGCAAGGTTCTGATAGATTTCAGCCACCTGTTTGCCAAGGTTACGGCTACCGGTATGTATTACAAGATATTTTGTACCATCCGATGCTACGTCTACCTCGATGAAGTGATTTCCGCCTCCAAGGGTACCTAAGCTTCTCTCTAATCTTTTACTGTCCTTTAACGCCCTGTAACAACGTAATTTCTCTAAATCGAAGCGCTCCTGTCTGCCCTGCCACACATTCATTCCGGAAGGAACATAATGACAGGCCTCATCCAATTTCTCAAAATCAATTTCAACCTTTCCGAGATTCACGGTGTACATACCGCACCCTAAGTCAACCCCAACAATGTTGGGCACCGCCTTGTTAATTACGGTCATGGACGTGCCGATGGTACAACCTTTTCCCGAATGAACGTCCGGCATAATTCTGATTTTAGAACCTTCCGTAAACTCGTAATCGCACATTCTGCGAATTTGCTCAATTGCGTCGTCCTCTATTACGGATGCGTAACAAATCGCGGTATTTACTTTTCCTTTGATTTCTAACATTTCTGCACCTCCTTTCCACTAAAAAACCGCCTACCTATCAAAGGTAAGCGGTTCGTCAAAACATGTTTATTCTTTCGTCTACAGTCTGCAACTGTATCCGGTATCTAAAACACAATTTCCTCGTCCATACTTATCCAATGATGCGTACACATAATGAGAGCCACTCTCGAGAGATTCGAGATTAGCCTGTACATAATTAGCACTATATTCATTGTAAAAACGATTTATTGCGTTCATGTCTTCTTCCTTTCCGGGAACTCTTCCGTTCCGCTTTTCCTTCATAGGTTATCGTCATCGTATCACAAAAAGTTTAGTTTGTAAATTATACTTATGGTATAAAATTCCATTCCTTAATACTTGGCATAAAAAAAGAAATCTTGAAGCTTCAAGATTTCTTTTTCGTGAGCCATCGGGGACTCGAACCCCGGACAACTTGATTAAAAGTCAAGTGCTCTACCACCTGAGCTAATGGCCCGTATTTATATGATATCCATAAGAACGTATCTTATGCGATATTTCGCAAAGTAAGCTGGGCTAGCTGGATTCGAACCAGCGCATGCAAGAATCAAAATCTTGTGTCTTACCGCTTGACGATAGCCCAGTAAAGGGTGGGTAAAGGGACTCGAACCCTCGGCCTCCAGAGCCACAATCTGGCGCGCT
>JAGAQZ010000116.1 GCA_017622505.1 Lachnospiraceae bacterium | reverse complement strand
ACGCACACGCAGGAAGATACAATTTGACCGTCTACAATTTTGACGATAATGTGGTGATTTGAATCCTGCATAATTGTCTGCCAGGTTTGCTTCAAATGATCGGACTCCTCGGGCACCGAAGTTTCGTGCAGATGCAAATATAATTCTAAAAGTTGTTGTAATTCGTTTTCTTTGATTTCTCTGACCATACCGGTACCTCTTCTATAATATACACTCCTTCACTCAGATTATCTTTATTTCTGACCATAATATAGCTAATCTTTAATCACATAAATTAAAAATTTCTCCAACACTTCTCACGCAAAAACACTCCTATCATTTCCAGCGGTGCACCTTCATAATATTCTATTAATAACTTCTTGAATTCGGGCACTTCCTTTTCCGGTATAACCAGGAAACCACTGCCTTGCGCAATCAGATAATGATTTGCAAAAATCACGGATGCCCTTTTATTTCCGTCCTTAAATACCTGTGTTTTCATGCAATACATGCACAATTCAATCGCGATTTCGATTGGCTCTTTATTCTGCTTTCTTATTTCTTCAATACGCTCAATCACAACCGTTTCAATCGGAAGCGGTGGCACATAACTCGTTCCGCCAATCTGTACCGGAATACCTCTGATACGCCCTCCATCATAAAAGAATCCTTCATTTACCAATTTCGCAATGTGGCACAGCATATGATAATTACTCTCACTCTGTATTACATCCCTGTCAAGAATAAATTCCCACGCGTGTTTCAAATTCAGAATCTTTTGCACATCTGTGGCAGAAACTCCATTCACCTGTCCATTCTCAATAATATCCTCTGTCTGCGGAAATGATGTTGCCACACCTTCCAACACTGCCTGATCATAGATATTGGCCTTCATATTTGCTCTGGCAAAATCTAAATTCTGCAGTACCCTTAAAGATAATTCTTTATCTTCGTATCCGAAACCGATTAATTCTTTGTTTATTTTTCGAATACTCTTATTTAAGTCTTTTCGCTCTTTCGCATTTCGCAATAGTAACTGATATAAAGCATCCGAATAAACATCAACATACGTAGATGTTAATTTTCCTGCCACTCTCTTGCGGATATATAAATATTTGGTACCGTTTACTTCCTTAATCTCAGGATTCCCATCATACGGCATTAAATTAAGCCGTGCCTGTATATCTGCTCTTTGTTGCAATAACTCCTGTATTTCAGCATAATTTGCAGCCATTTGTAACACCTCTTTCTGTTAGGGAACTTTTATACGCAATATTATATACAAAAGTTCCCTAATTATCAACAAAATTTTAGGGAACTTTTTATCTATATTTCATTGCAAAAGTTCCCTAATTGTATAAAGGCAATTAACATACCCGTAAGCCACATCTTCCCAATCACTTTTTCGACTTATATTTCGCACCCGTAAGAAAACACATAAACGGTATTCTTATACTTATTTCACAACTTATAAAAGTTGCCAAATATGCCAAAATTACGCTACCTATAAATAAAACAACGGTGTGCTTTCCAATCAATCCATACAATATGTACTGAAACAGAACAACCCATATAAAATGATAAATATAAAACAAGAACGATCTCTGATTCATATAACCGGAAATTTTACCACTAAAATTCCAATATCTCTTTGCTAATCCTATGAGCGCAATAATCACCACCCACTCAGATACATACTTGGCAATAGTATTCAACAAAATATATTCATTATCGATCCAAAGGAAAAGATACACATTCAAAACAGTTGCTACGAATCCAATACCAAACAATAACCAACAATTCTTCTCTGCTTTGTTGACAATTTTCTCACTGGAAAATACATAATAACCAAGCAGGAAAAGATATAAATATTCCACAAGACTTTTTCCACCTATAGAAAGCAGTTCACTCAAAAAAGGCAACGGCAAGCCCAAGAGTAAAACACCCCAAAACGGAACTGATTTTTCCAATTTGAAAATTACTTTTTTAAACAGAGCAATGATGCCGATGCCTACAACCGAGATAACCAATAGGTATAACAGAAACCAAAACTGTCCCATGGAAAATCCACCATCGGCACCAATCAAGTCTGTATATTTTGTAAAAAATACTGCATAGTGTTCAAAAAATCCGCCACTGTAAGAATAATTAAACTTATCCGCAATATATGTCATGATGGGCATTAATACAATTGTTCCAAACAGAAAAGGAACAAGTAACCTTTTAACCCTTTCAATCAAATACTCTTTGTTTGTTCTTTTTCTCAGCGCGAATTTCGTACTTATGCCTGCCAGCACAAATAACAACGGCATAAAATAAGGACTGAAAAATACAATAATACTACTTATTACTCGATTCCCTTCAAAGAAAATATAATTCGGTTCACCCCATGCATTCCATGCCATCGCCACGTGATAAGGTATTAATATCAAAAGAATTATCCATCTTAAATTGTCAATGTAATGTTTCCTCATGAATTTTACCCTTCAAACTCCTTCGCCAACATGGCATACACATAAAAATCTTCGTACTTATTTTCATCAGCTTTATTCGGAAAAATCTCTTTATGCTCCGCCTCACGGCGCATACCCAGACGCTCCACCAACCGGTTAGATTTATCGTTTCGCGTATTCACTTCCGCAATGATACGGCGCACGCCCATATTTTTAAAAGCATAGCCCATCATACCTTTTACACTCTCGCAAGCATAGCCTTTGCCCTGAAATTCCCCATGGAAGGTATAACCGATTTCGTAAGTTCCGAAATCTCTCTTGGAGAAATAGATTTTCCCAATCACCTTACCATCCAAAACCGCGGCATAGAATTCATCGCTTTCCGCAAAGGATTCAGCCTCCTTCACGCAGGCCTCCCTTGTAAAAGTCTCATAGGGCTCAAAATATGTCACCTCCGGGTCCGTTAAAATTTCCGCCAAATCTTCCCAATCCTCAGCTTTGAATTTTCTCACTGTCAAACGTTCCGTTGTAAATAATGCAGACATTTTATCCTCCTATTACACGTACTTTTTCCTGTTTTATCTGCGCTTCACTTCCCTGATATTCATTCCTACCAGCTTGCCGTAACAATCCGTATATAGCTTCTTATACTCATCAAAATTAAGTTCACACTCGTATCCCAAAGTTACAAACTCCACGCCGAACACCTTCGCCGTAACGCCAACTTCCCGCATTCCGTTTCTCTCGTAAAAGGCTTTGCGCCCGATGCGTTGTTTCATATTCTTGGCTTTGATATACACGCTTTCAATTTCCAGAAAGAAACGCCTGCCTTCGTACTGCTTTTGCAACCACTTTAGACAACTGCTGCCGTAGCCTTTTCCGCGGGCATCTTCTGCTACCGCAAAATAATCAAGCATTACCAAATCACCGCTGTTTATTGTGATTGCAAACCCCCAGAAAACCCCATCGTCTTCAATCAGCCACACATCTGCCTTGTTCTTTTTATGAGTGGAACGAATTAGACTTAAAGGTTTTCGTTCCGTCAGCGGAAAGGCTCTTTTATATAGTTTTGAAATATTGCGCCAGTCGGCGTCTGTTTCTATTGCTCTATATTCAATCAATTTGTTATATCCTTTATTTAAAATACTACATACGGATAGTAATATCTCTACCCTTCCATCATCTCAATCGTCACGCGATTCCACTGATACTTCTCTAAATCAACTCTGCCTTCCACAAACCCAACGCCTTCATTTTGTAGCAATGTAATCTGCCGATTCTCTCCGCCAAAAGCAAAGGCTTTAGACACTTCGCCCAAACGGTTCACTACGCGATGACAGGGGATTGTTTCCGGGTCCGGATTTGAATGCAGGGCATATCCTACCACGCGGGACCATCTTTTATTTCCTGCAAGGGACGCAACTTGTCCGTAAGTCGCAACCTTCCCTTTGGGAATTTGTTTTACGACATCATAAATTAATTCAAATGTGGATTTCTGCATAATACATTCCCTTTTACGATCATAAAATAGCTCTATTTATCTAAAATCAATCGACACTGAATTCCTTCTCTCATAACAGTTCCTTCATTGCACTCATACGGTATATCTTTTTCGTACCGGAAGCCCAACTTCTTCATTACATTACCCGAAGCCGGATTCTCCTTAGCATATCTTCCTACCAGTTCCATAATGCCCAATTTCGCTTTGGCAAACTCAATTATGCTTTTCATAGCCTCAGTTGTGTAACCTTTGCCCCAATAATTTCTTCCAAGATTATAGCCCACTTCCCAACACTCTACTTCCTCTTCGTAATATATCAATGCCGTTCCGATTAATTCATTTGTTTCTTTTAAAACAAGGGCAAATCTGTACCAATCATTTTTCTCAATCTGCCCAATTTCAAATGCCAGCCACTCTTTCGTTCTATTAATGTCATTATGACTTTTCCAAAACATATATTTTGCGACCTCAGGGTCACTTTCCCAACATTCAAAAACAGCTGTGGCATCACTCTTACGGAAGGGACGTAATATTAATCTTTCCGTTTCTAAAATAGGCGTATTCATATATTTTTTCTCTTTCTCATGTTTTTAATTTCTCGAACACTTCTCTGCATCAATTGCCAGCACCACCATCAACGCGCATAATGCATCCTGCGAATTTTCCACCGTGATGGAATAAGTGTCCGTCCAATTAAGAAGTTCCTTGCTTAAATAAAAGTTTCATTTCCTATTCTCCTCGCCCAATACCCTATCTCATCCTTCCCAATCCGAATGATAAAAGGAAACTTGTTATACTGAATACACATCCAAAAATCCGCCGTCGGAAAAACCTCTTTCTGGGCTTCATCAAAGAAATGTTTGCCACCTGTAAACTGCAATTCTTCCGTACGCGCTTTCATATCCTGCAATTCATTTCCTTCCAGAATACTTTTGATATACTCGGCGCAAAGTTCATCTTCCAAAGCCTGCGTCACGCCATTGTTGCCCATACAAACCAGGGACACCACCTCGGGATTTTTACTTTGGATATACTTAGCAACGGCCCTTGCATTCACAAGGCTTCCGGTAATAATCTCACTAGCCCCCGTAGCATTCACAATGCCCTGAGTTCCTGCGCTTGTGGTATGGATAATGGTTTTACCCTCCACTTTCTCCCTGCTTACGGAAGATGGGGAATTTCCATAGTCAAAACCTTCACACATTTTACCGCGACGCTCGCCGATTAAAAGGCTATTATCCAAAGTTTCTTTTAACCGAAAGGCCTCTTCAATGGTGCCTACAGGACGGATTTCTTTCACGCCCATATCATATAAATAACACTCTAATGAAAAGGCACGAAACACGTCAATAATGACGGTCAGCCCCTCCGCTTGCTTTGCACCTTCTATGTAATGTAAAATATTAATCTTGCTCATTGTGGTACTCCTTCGTTAAATCCATTCATTGACATTATAAAATCTTTTAACAGTCATTAAGAATTATAACACAATATATATTAACTGTGTGCATTAATAAAATTATGTATTTTTATTAAAAATCGGAAATATGTGCGAACACTCGCTAAGAATTATAAGAATTAAGATTTGTATTCATTCTTTATTGTTATATTTATTACATTCAGCTTCAAGCCTTTTAAAATCAAGGCATCTGTCTTTTCCCTTATAATTAGAATTATTTGTACATAACTCATATAAACAATTTGCCTTGTTTATTATAATATTTGCATTTTTACGACACCAGTTCAATTCATCTACACATAATTGCTTATAATGTCGTTCTTTAATAGAATCATATTCTCTGCTTTTTATATCAATTCGAATAAGCTGTTCCTCTTCTACCGGAATCATAAGATTATAATTTAAAACGCCTATCAGTTTTCCGTGCTTATCAACAATTTTGTCAAAATCAGCCCTGGACTTC
This sequence comes from Lachnospiraceae bacterium, assembly GCA_017622505.1. Lineage (GTDB taxonomy): Bacteria > Bacillota > Clostridia > Lachnospirales > Lachnospiraceae > UBA3766. Next base: position 2,137 of record JAGAQZ010000116.1, on the reverse strand, counting down.
ATTCTTTTATGTTTCTCCACCGGGTGTGACAACGGGATCAAATATTTTCTTTGATTGCATATAACAACCAATCCAACATATATTCGATGCTGTTTTCCAATTTGTGGTGAAACAGAAGAAACACGTTGATCAATATGATGCAAATTTCTAATATACTTCATATCAATCCTATATAAATTTAATCTCTCTTGAACCATAAATCTCCTTTCATTAGAATAAATATGGCTGTGCCAAAGCACAGCCATATTGTGAAATCACAAATTCAGCGATTTCATCGCTTTTACAACTTCCACTTAAGGTAGGACTCACCTTTAATATTATGCTAACACATTTTATATTTTAGTCAATATTTTTTCATCGCCAAAATTCGACAATATTTTTTTACAACTCAATCACATACATCCTTGCCGGCTTCCCTTCTGCCTCAAACTCCCGCTCCGGCACGCCACCATTTTTTACGATGGTTTTCACAGACGCTACGTTATCCTGAAAAGTTGCCATATGCAACTCTGTCATTCCGGCCTGCTTTGCCACATCTTTTACCTGGCGTAGCATCTCGGTTGCGTAACCTTTGCGACGCTCTGTAGGGCGGACACTGTAACCGCTGTTTCCGAAGTCCTGAAGGAAATCGTTTAAGGTATGGCGCAAATCAATAATGCCCACGATGCGTCCCTCTTCGTTCACGGCAAAAAACGTATCCGTCACCACCCAAGCCGGATTTACCGTCTCAGGTGATGTATTATTGCTTACAGATACCAGCCACTCCTCGTAGGAATCCATTTGGTCCAGAAGTTCACTGCCATTGATTTCCTTATTACCATATTCAAAATGTTCTTTTTTATAATCCAGCGCAGCCTCTTTCATCCCGGCTGTGGGGTGCACCAAATGCAACATACTTTTCTCCTAACCTATTTCTTCGTTAATATCCTTATTGTTCATCCGTATATTCTATATAAACACCATCTTCAAAATAACGAACGTAAATTGAAAATTGTTCCCAAGAATCTTCCAACTTATATTCGCTTGTATCCAACTTCAAATATTCTTCATAACCTGTCAAATCAACATATTCAGGGTAACTCAGTAAGATATATGTAATCTGATAATTTTCCTCATCTACCAAGGCATATTCATACTGATAATCAGCGCCGTCCGTTGCCACGTATGCCGGCCATGCGTAAGTATCCTCATCGTACTGAATATCAACCGTGATATCCGCCACCGTGCATTCAATGGACGCAAGCCTCTCCACTTCTGCCTTGTAATCTTCCTCACCGTATTTTCCTTGTAAAATAATATATCCGTCCGTATCGAAAAATCCTGTTTTTAAGTTAGAGACAAATATCGGTTCAATCATATTCGCTGTATCATCCGGAAAGATGAATAAACCACTTCCAAAGTCTCCGCAATATTCTTCCACTATGGCTGTTTTATCATAATTTTCAATACCGCTTTGACTTTCAAAAGGCGCGCTTTCCAATATGAATACCGGTATCAGTACAATCAGGTATCTTATTACGAAATAAAATACCCACAACGCCACCACGATAATCAGTATTTTGCATCCATTTACGAATTTCTTATGCTTAGCAATTCTTTCAAGCATTCCGTTGATATATAAAGTCAATATTACCATAACCGTAAAAACAGCTATGGATAAAACATACGCTATCAGCGATGGTATTCCGGGTTCATAGTCAATACTCTGCAATCCCAAAATAATCGCCATAAAAATCGTTCCCACCAAACTAATGAGTCTGATCCCCACCAAAAGCATGCTTTTCTGCTCTTTCGCATAATCTGCCATCTTGGTGGCAACCTCTTTTACTTCTTCATTCATTTTCTCGCTTTTCCTCTCTCCGTCAATGATTTCTTTCATATCAACCTGATAGAATTCCGCCAACTCAACAAGAACACTCAAATCAGGCATATTACTTCCGGTTTCCCATCTGGACACCGTACGGTCTGACACGTGGAACTGCTCCGCCAATTGCTCCTGCGTAAGTTCCTTCTCTTTTCTAAGTTCTTTCAAAAAACGACCGATTTTCTTCTGGTCCATGACGCTACCTCCTTTCATTGACAGAGTACTTCAACTGCTTTACAAAAAACACGACACAAAGCGAGAAATGCCGTTTTT